>VXNZ01000009.1:0-152760 GCA_009840355.1 Chloroflexota bacterium | reverse complement strand
CAGGCGTCTCTCGACAGTTCGTTCCCCGATGAGCGGACGGTGCATACGTCATTCAGAACGCTGCGCTATCCCAGCATATCGAAGATTGAGGTCAAGGACGAGACGCAGACCACTGCCAACGCAGTGATTACAATAGCGGACCCTGACGGAACGAGCCAGACTGTCCATCTGCGCTATCGCACTACCACGCCTCAGGGAGAATGGAGCGGTATCCAGAAGACTACCAGTACCACCGACAGCGCAGAGGTCAAGCTGTCCGGTCTAACTTCCGATACGGAGTATGAAGCCGAAGCCTCTCTGACTTCCGACTTCAGCGTATCCGAAACGGACATCTTTAGGACGCTTCCGCCCGACCCCGTAGTGTCGGGTGTGAGCATTGATGACGAAACTCAGACCGCTGCCACAGCAAACATCAGCATAGCTAACGCCAACGGCACTTCCCAGACCGTGCATCTGCGCTATCGCACCACCACGCCTCAGGGGGAGTGGAGCGACACTCAAGAGACGAGTACCACCAACAGCGCGGAGATAGGGTTGTCCGGACTCACCGCGAATACCGAGTACGATGTACAGGCGTCTCTCGACAGTTCGTTCCCCGATGAGCGGACGGTGCATACGTCATTCACAACGCTACGGACACCGAGCGTAGAATCCGTCGAGGTTGTGCACATTGGCAGGAACGGCGCGACTGTCAGAGCTGTCATAGCAGACTCGGGCGGAATCTCGCAGACGGTCTATTTCCGTCATCGCGACAAGCGTTACGATTTGTGGAGACCTACTCAGCAGGCAGATTCGGCAAATGACGTGGCGAGCACACGGCTCAGGCTTCTAATTTCTGGAACAGAGTACATTGTGGAGGTATCTCTGAGTGACTCGTTCCCAGAGGACAAAACCGAGTCGTTGACATTCACTACAAAGCGACGTAAAGAGGACGTGAGCGACTCCGAAGGGACGACCGGTGTGGTGCCAGCGGCGCAATCCGCATACGTTCCACAACCTGGCATTTCGCCTATGGCGTTGATTTTCAGCGCAGTTGAAGGCGGCGACAGTCCGGCGCCGCAGACTGTTAGGGTCTGGAACAGGACATACGAACCTATGAACTTCACGCTGTCGAGTCGCGCGGATTGGCTTTCACAGGAACCAACTTCAGGGACATCGAACGGGCCTGATGACGCTGTGCCGATTACCGTCTCGGTGGATTCGTCCAATCTGCCGCCCGGACAGTACGTCGATGTTATCTACATAAAGGTGAGCACATCCAAAAAAGCCCCGGAACAAATCGTCGTGATGTTAGAGGTACTTCCTCCAGACTATGTTAGGCAGTTCGTGCCGCGCAACGAAGGTGGCGTGGTAGTCTTGCCGGACGGTACGGTAAAACTCCTAGTACAATCGTTGTCGCCGCCGAGGGACGTTGATGTGGAGTTGATGAAGGTCAACCTCCAAGCGCATGGCAGCGCGCCGACCGTTCATGAGCGAGTCGTTCTTGCGCTCGAAACGAACACTTACGAGCCGGATGGCGAGAGTTCAATAGATGTCGTCTATACTCCGAAGGCGGAGTTGTGGATGCGGCTACGGAAAGAGGACACGAGTGTGTGCGACGAAGGCAGGGCAAGAGTGTATTCGGTGGTATCAGGGCAGTGGCATCTGATGGAGCATCGCTGCGAGAGAGAGGAATCGGGCTATGCATGGGTGGTCACGAAAGTGGAACGCCTTGGCAAATTTGTCCTGACCATCGACGACGCTCCCGCGACGGCAACGCCTGCTCCGGCTGCGCTTGCTGCGCCATCCGGCTTCGTGGCGCGAGTGGCGACGCCCGCTGCGCGGCAAACTTCGATGCCTGCGCAAGACCCGACTCCAGCGCCGACACCGACACCGGCTCCACTACCGATTCCCGACAGGAAGCTTGTTGTCGCGTCCGCCTTCATGCCAACGCCAACGCCAATGCCGACAGCTACAGCGACGGTGACAGTCGCTGAGAAGGCAGAACCGGTCGTGAAGACATCGAGTGTTGAGCAGAGTTCCGGTGGCTTCAACGAGATTATTCTTGCCGCTATCGGAGTGCCTCTGACTATTGGCGCCGTTGTTGTCGTTTTCCTCGTCTATCGCGAAAGGCGGCGGAATGGTTACCGGCAGGCTTAATAGAGACAGACCAAGCAGCAATCGGCTCACGGCATTGGCTTAAGGGTTTGTGCATGAAGAAACGTAGGAAGATTGGACCCGTCCGAAGGCATTATTGAAGACTTCAGTGCCAGACAAGACGGTTCAAAGTGAAGAAGATAACGAGTACTAAGGGATATGTAGACGCGGTGTGTTACACGTCAACCTAATTTATCGGTTGTGTCAATGGATTTTGCCGCTCAGAGTCCTTGTCTGACTGTTGATGTCGCTGTACATGGGCGTGGCAATCAGTAAGTTGACGCGACAACCATTGTTACCGCGCTTCAATTGCTATTGCCGGTGCGTCAACTTCTCCGCCTGCCGGTTATGCGCCGCACTGGTCCTGTAGCTGGGCATGTCGAACTCGAGTATGACCGAGTGATGCACGATCCTGTCTATCGCTGCGGACGTCGCCATCGGATTGGCGAACATCTTCTCCCACTCAGAGAAGACGAGGTTGGAGGTGATGCCCAGAGAGCGGCGTTCGTAGCGCTCCGCTATCAGGGTGAAACAGCACCTCGGACTCGCCTGCCCCCTGCGGCAGGTAGCCCAGGCCGTCTATGATCAGCAGGCCGAAGTTATCCAGCTTCCTGAGCATCCGCGGCAGATCGAGGTCCAGCTTCGCCGTCAGCATGTCCTGTACCAGACGGTACTCCAGGGACACCAGCGGCACCGGCTGTCCCTCTAAAGTCGCCCCTCTTATATTGAATTGCCGTCACGATTTTCGTGCTACCACGACTGAAGAAGATGCCGCCACGAGTTCTATGCCGGCGTACCGCACGACTTTCGTGATGGCACTGGCTCTATCAACTTATGCTGGTAACGACCTTCTTTCATCCTCTGGTGTTCTGATTTCGCTATTGCAGATTATGGGAACCACTCCATTGAGGACACTTCATCCAACAGATTCCGTGAATCTCAAATCGAATCGGTGCTCACCGCAACCAATAGTCTCTCTGTGCACTCCGATCTTGTTGACAACCACTTGTCCATGAATTAAGGTCAGAATGCCACATGTACCCATCTACAAACTTTTACTATTCCCAGACTGAACCTTTAGGGTGGTCCTCTTGCCCCCGAGTGTGTCTCTTCTGGGAACTGGTGCATGTGGCAACACGCATCCTATACACGAGGGGGCTTCTTGCATGGCCACACATCACCACTTTTCAAGCCACAATCAACACCGTTCCGAATCCGATGAAGCTTCGGCACTTCCAATCAATAGGGCAGACCTGCCGCAGGCGGGGTCTCGATGCAACCTATCGGCACTGGGAGCGGCCCTCCGGGCTGATGTCGCCCGCTTCATGGCACTCCCGTATTTCGGCTGTGCCAGTCTCAATAAGCGTTTCTTACCTGCCTCCTTAGAGTCCGCTGGAGCCAACGAGTGGACTCGAACCACCGACCTGTTGTTTACGAAACAACTGCTCTGCCGACTGAGCTACGTTGGCTCACACCATCCATATTACTACGATTGCCGCCGCGTTTCCACTTAATTTAACAGGATGAACGGGATAGCCAAGACAATGACAGACAGTATCCTGCCCATCCCGTCCGTAGATGTTAATTTAGCTGTGAAACGGTCACGCGGAAGCGGCGCATGGCGCAGGTTGGCGCTAGTTCGCGAACGGCTGTGATGACCGCCGCCGTCCAGCCGCCGCCGTCAGGCATTGGGTCGCCGATTTGCGGCGGGGCGCTGCCTTCTTCCAGGAAGTGCCTTCCCAGTGGCTTGCCGTCTTCGGAATATACGAACCACACCGTTTCTATCGCTTGCGTCTGCGTCATGTCGCCGTAACGCCTCCGTCTATCACCAGCTCCGCGCCAGTAACATAGCGCGATTCGTCCGATGCGAGGTACAGCATGCCCTGCGCGAGTTCTTCGGGCTGCCCTACTCTGCCCATCGGGATGCGCTCCAGCAGCGCCTCGTAATGCTCCGCGTTCTGGTAGCTGGCGTTCGTCATCGGCGTGCGACAAAATCCGGGATGGATGGAGTTCACGCGGATGCCCTCGCCGGCATACTGAATCGCCGCCGACTTGCTGAGGATGCGCGATGCGCCCTTGCCGGCATGATATGCCGTAGATGTCGCGCTGCCCACCAGTCCGTATATCGACGACACATTGATAATTGACCCGCCGCCCGCCTTGCGCATCTCGGGAATGGCGTACTTCATGCCCAGGAACACACCCTTGCCGTGTACATCCATCTGCGCGTCCCACAACTCTTCGGTCGTCTCCATCAGGCGCATCCTGCCGCCCGTGCCCGCGTTGTTTATCAGCACATCCAGCCTGCCGTATGTATCAACCGTTAGCGCCAATGCGGCTTGCCAGTCGTCTTCGCTGGTAACATCGAGCCGCGTGAACACGGCGTCGTGTCCGCTGTCGCGCAGTTGCGCCTCGGTGCGGCGTCCCTGCTCTTCGTTGATGTCGGCAAGCACAAGCTTCGCGCCTTCCGCGGCGAACAACCATGCCGCCGCGCCGCCAAAGCCCATAATCTCGCCCTTTACGCCCGCCGCCGCGCCGGTGATGAGCGCTACTTTTCCTTCCAGACGCATTATTTCTACTCCTTCTGCTCATTCAGGACATTGGGGAATATGAAGGCATGCTATTCCATCCTGCCCGTCCTGTCTATTCTGCCCTTTCTGCCCATTCTGTTGAGACGATTTCACAAATCCTAATGTCGTCATTCCGCACTGTTCTTCTCATTTCGCACTATTTTAGTCATTCTGAACGCAGTGAGGAATCTAAAATCATCGCACGCAAACCTGTTTCCGACTTTAGATTTCTCGCTTCGCTCGAAATGAAGAGGATGAAGTGTCGAAATGACAGAGAAAATTTGCATTTGTGAAATCGGCTCATTCTGTCAGAATAACGCGCTAATCTCTGTCTTCCTCGCCAAGGAAAGTATGACTGAATGTCGTTACCATCAGCGCGTGTATCCTAAACGACACACGCCACAGCAGCGCGACCACGCCCACCAGCGCGAAGATTGCGATTGGCGTGGAGAAGCTTCCCAGCACGACCAGCTGCGATATGAGCGGCAGACTCCATATCCCCAGCAGCACGACTATGACTATCAGGATGCTGTTGCGCAGGATGATGTGCAGCCCGCTGCCGCTTATCACTTGTATGCCTACAAGATTGCGCCGCAATATGTACGCGGAAAGCCCGTCCGTCATACGCTGCAGCGCGCGCCAGATGAACACCGACGGCGGTATGCACATTAGCACCACGATGCTGCTCAGTATGACGCCGAACAGACCCTGCTGAATGCCCAAGTCGCCTGATATATCGCCCGCGAAGTTGAGCACGACTGTGCCTAGCGCGATGGTAACGACAATCACACCGAGGTTCACGATGATCGCCCGTCCGGAGCGCCGCACTAGGTTGGCGACTTCGCCTTCCATTCCGAAGACGGTGCGCATTGATATGAGGATGTATGTCATATTACCGATGTATTGGCGCAGCAGGCGCGGTGAACGCCGTTCCAGCGAGTCGCTTACACCGTTAGACGAGCGCGATAGCAGCGGATATAGCAGCGCCGTAACCGCCGATGCCCCCGCCACGACCGGATACAGGAACGCGCCCACGACCGCGTAGTCCACGCCGACCTTCGTCATCGCCAGCGAGAATTCGCCCAACTGCGGCTTGCCCATGCCCACGCCGAGCGCCATCTTGCCGTCGTGTCCGGTGATGAATGTGCCAACCGTCGCCGCCAATATCTTGCCTACCATAAACACACCGGCGATGGTCAGCGCAGGCACGATGTACTGCCAGAGCACTTGCAGCTCTATGAGCATGCCGATGGATATGAAGAACAGCGCGGAGAATATGTCGCGCACCGGTGCGATGGTGCTGTTCAGCATCTCGGAGTACTCGGTGTCTCCGAGAACCGTGCCTATGATGAACGCGCCCACAGCCGCCGAGATGTGCAGCTGCTGTCCGATGAGCGCCAGCCCGAAGCACATTGCCAGACTGACAACCAGAACTACCTCTCTTGAACGAAAGCGCGCGACGAACCTGATGATGTGCGGCGCGAGCAGCGCTCCCATAAACAGCGCGCACAGGAAGAACAGCGCGAGCAGCGCCATCAGTTCGAGTATCTCGCTCATGTTCGCCGTGCCGTGTGTCGCAACACCGGACAGCAGGCTCAGCAGTATGACCGCCGCGAAGTCTTCCACGACCAGAATACCGACAATCAGCTGACCGTGCCGTTCGTGTAGCATACCGGTGTCGCGCAGCACTTTGATGATGATCGCCGAGCTGCTGATGGACAGCGCCGCGCCCAAGAATATCGCCTCCGTGCCGTTCCAGCCCATCAGCGTAGCCACTTCGTAGCCCAGCGCGAACATGAAGATAATTTCGATGGTGCCAATGATGATGACGCGCGGGCCGAGCTGCCGTATGCGCCGCCAGCCGAACTCCAGCCCGATGGCGAACAGCAGCATGATAAAGCCAAGCTCCGCCATCGTCTGTATGCTTTCGATGTGCGTAACCGGCGCGGGTAGGTTGAGCAGCGGCAGCGTGTACGGACCCACGATAAGCCCCGCGATGAGGTAGCCCAGCACCGGCGGCTGCTTGAGCCACTGGAAGACGACAATCGCAATGCCTGCGACGATCATAATCGTGGCAAAATCCCGTACCAGAACGCCTTCTTCCAACTATCCAACCTCGACCAGTCAAACTAGGTTCTGTTGACATTTCACTATTACATCCCATCATTCCTGCTTTCGCAGGAATCCAGTGCTTGCAAGCAGCGTTAATGAAACATAATGGCTGCGTTTTAATACTCTGGATTTCCGTTTTCACGGGAATGACACAAATGTCAACACGCCTCAACAGGATATAACTATTCTATCCTATCCATCCTTGTCCATCGGTGTTAATCTCACGTCCGCCAGATTTCGCGGATTGCCAGTACTATCGCCGCTGTGATTACGATGCCGATGATGCCGTTGCCCACCAGCGCGAATGTTATCCCCAGTGTCTCCGCGATAGCGCCCGATGCGAGCAAGCCCAACGGCAGACCGTACACCGCGAGCGAGCGCAGCCCCATCATGCGCCCGCGAATTTCGGTGGGCGTGCTGCCCAGAAGCAGGATCGACATCGTAACCATGGTGAACGACTGCACCAGCCCGACGAATGCAAGCAGACCGAGCGATACATTGAACAGCGTGGTAGCTGCAATCGCTCCGATCCCCGCATGCCACGCTACCGACCCCAGGGACATCAGCCTGCCTGCGCGGTCCATGTTGCCGATGCCCGCTATGACAACGGAGCCCACGAATGCGCCCGCCGAGTAGGCGCCGAGCAGCCAGCCTAGTCCTGTCGAGTCGGTGAGCAGCACGTCGCGGGCGAACACTGGCACGAGCCCCTGATTGAGCGGGAAGCCCGTCAGGTTAACGAGGAAAGCGAGGAGCAGCAGCGCAAGTATGACCTCGTGCCTTATGGCGTAGCGGAAGCTGTCCACAAGCGTCCTGAATATAGGCTCGCCGCGAGTCGCGGGCGTTCTCGGCGGTGGCTTCACCGGAATGGTGAGCGCGGTGCCTCCAATAAGCAGCGCGATTATGACAACATACGCCCAGCCCAGCCCGAACGAGTCAAGCAGGAAGCCTCCTATAACGGGGCTGATAATCTGCGTGGTGTCACGTCCGGTCCTTGTGAGGGCGATGGCGTTGCCGAGGTTCTGGCGCGGCACCATGTCGGCTATGAGCGTCTGGCGGGTTACGTTGTCGAAGGCGCGCGCCATGCCCGCCACGCCGGTCAGAACGAATATGTGCCAGAGTTGAATCTGATCGAGGAAGGAAAGCACTGCGATTATGACCGCGATGACGGTAAATATGATGCGTGACACCCGCAGCAGCATGAGGCGGTCGTAGCGGTCCACTACGATGCCGTAAAAGGGCGCAAAGAGCGTGCCGGTGAAGCGTAGGGCGCCATACAGGGTTACGAGAAAAGCTGATTCTGTATGGGTGGCTACGAACCACACCAGCACCAGGAACTCCATCTGCTCGGCGGAGCTCGTAATGCCGTCGGACGACCAGAGCAGGCGGTAGTTGCGCTGCTGAAAAGAGCGAAAGAAGCGGCTTGCTATGGTGTTCGTGTACATCATGGCGGTTGCACGCTTTCCGCTGCGTCAAGACAAAGTTGGCAGCGCCAACCCAACCCGCGCCAGCCAGTGAACCGCAACGATACAGCCCATAAGCCATCCCGCGCAAGCATAAATGGGGACGCGTTAGGCGCACTTCCGTTTTGCAATAAGACTATAACGCGAGGGAAAACCGTTAATTTGGGTTATCGGCTGGGTTCATTGAGCGAAGTATTCTATCAGCGCGGCGTTGCGATACTCGAAGATGCGCCTTAGTTCGGACGCAACGAACACCCGCTGCACAATCACGCCTCCGACCACCGCGTAATGCACGATGTCTTTCGCGAGCGTTCCGCCATCCTGCTCTATGAATGTGTGCTCGTGAACCCACAAGCGATAGGGACCGCGCCGCTGCTCGTCGATGAAGCGATGCGGCGGCTCCCATAGGGTTATCTCGCTCTGCCAGCGCATGGGAATGCCCTGCAGCCTGATGCGGTAGTCTATCAGCGCGCCCACCGTCATCTCAATTGGCAGTGGTGTGAGAATCCGAAAGCGCAGCGACGACGGCGTTAGACGCTCCAAGTTGGCAGCATCCGCGAAGAAGGGAAACACTTCTTCCGGCAATTGCGGCAACCACAGTTCGTTGGTCAGCGTGAATATCTTCATAGAGGTTAGTGGTTCACAATCCTCTCAGGATGGGGTGATTGTCATGCGAGACAGAGCAATTTGCCCCTTCCCTATCCTTCTCCGAAAAGGGGACGGGATTTTTTGCATACCCATAGTAGCCCATTAAAGTAGAAGGGACTTGTGAAGTCTATCAGTGTATGAACATAGCATCCCCAAAGCTATAGAACCGATACCCTCGCGCCACCGCTTCGTTGTACGCGCGCAGCATAATATTGCGGCTGGCGAATGCGCTAGTGAGCATCAGCAGCGTTGAGCGCGGCAAGTGGAAGTTGGTTATCAGCGCGTCCACGACTTTGAAGCGGTAGCCGGGTGTGATGAATATATCCGCCCAGCCCGATCCCGCGCGCGGCAAGCCGTCTTCCGACTGCGACGCCGCTTGTTCCAGCAGTCGCACCGCCGTCGTACCGACCGATATGACGCGCCTGCCTCCCGTCTTCGCACTGCGAATGCTATCCGCCGCATCCTGCGAGAGTTCCCAGTACTCGGAGTGCATCGTATGCGCCGCAGGATCGTCGTCCTTGACAGGGCGGAATGTGCCCCAGCCGACATGCAGCGTAACGAACACCGTCTGCACGCCCATGCCGCGCACTGCGTCAAGCAACTCGGGCGTGAAGTGAAGCCCTGCGGTTGGCGCCGCTGCACTGCCTTCCTCGCGCGCATAAACCGTCTGGTATCGTTCGGAATCCGCGAGCGTCTCGGTGATGTACGGTGGCAGCGGCACTTCGCCCAAATCGTGCAGCCGCTCTTCGCCGTCAAGTCGCACGATGCGCTCTCCATCCATCTCGATTTCCAGCACCTCGCCGCGAATTGAGCCGACCGCGCTCGCCGCAGCGCCGGTAATCTCAAACTTCGCGCCACGCCGCAGCGACGATCCCGGACGTCCGATGACACGCCATACGCCGGGTGAAAGCCGCGTGAGAAGAAGCACCTCGATAGAGCCGCCAGGATTGCGCGGGGCGCGCAATCCTGGCGGCAGCAGACGTCTGCCACGAAGCCGCGCCGGCATCACCCGGCTGTCGTTAAACACCATCAAGTCGCCCGGACGCAGCATTTTCGGCAGGTCGTAAAAGCGATAATGCCGCATTCCGCCGTCCGCCCTATGCAGCGACATCAGCTGCGAATGGTCGCGCGGTTCCATGGGCGTCTGCGCAATCAGCGATTCCGGTAGTTCGTAGTCGAAATCCGATGTTCGCAATGTATCGCCTTGCGCCATGTCGCTCTGAGTCTGTTGTGTCATCGCAAGTCGGGGTGAATGGACCAGCGGGCGGCGTTCATGGTATTTTGCAGGAGCATAGCGATTGTCATGGGACCGACGCCTCCGGGCACCGGAGTGATGGCGGCTGCCTTTTCTGCGACCGCGTCAAAATCTACATCACCAACCAATCGGTAGCCGCGTCTGCGCTCCGGCGCATCCACGCGGTTCACACCGACATCAATGACGACCACGCCCTCACTCACCATATCGGCGGTTATCATCTGCGGGCTGCCGACTGCGGCGATGAGAATGTCCGCCTGCCGGGTCATCGCGGCGAGGTCGCGTGTGCGCGTGTGGCAGACCGACACCGTGGCGTTCGCGCCGTCCTGCCGCTGCATCAGCAGGTTCATTATCGGCTTGCCCACGATGTTGCTGCGTCCGCACACGACCACATGTTTGCCGGAGGGGTCGTTGCCTGTGCGCATCAGCATCTGCTGTATGCCCGCCGGTGTCGCCGGTATGAAGCGCGGCTTGCCAGCCATAAGCAATCCCATGTTGAACGGGTGCAGCCCATCGACATCCTTGTCCGGGTTGATCGACTGGATGACTGTATCTTCGTCAATATGGTCGGGCAGTGGCAGCTGCACGAGAATGCCGTGATAGCGCGCGTCTTCGTTCAAGCGCTGCACCGCGGCGAGTGCTTCTTCCTGCGGCGTGTCGGCGGGCAGATTTATCGTCTCGGACACCATGCCGGCTTCGATGGCGGCGCGTTCCTTCATTCGTACATACACGGCAGACGCCGGGTCGTCGCCGATGAGCACGACAGCGAGACCGGGCGCGACGCCGTGCTTGCTGCGCATCTCCGCCACGACTTCGCCGACTTCGCCGCGCACTTCTGCGGCTATGCTCGTGCCGTCAATCAAGGTTGCGCTCATGATGCCCCCGTCATTTCGCTTCGATGCCGCGCCACCCCAAACCGTCCGGCGCGCACTTTCAATTGCCAGTCCCCCAAATTATAATCAACTTGCGACAATTTCATAAGTCCCTTCCCAATAGAAGAGACGATTTCACAAATTATCTCTACTTTCATTCCGAACGCAGTAAGGAATCTGAAGCATGTCCCTGCGAAGGCAGGGATCGCTGCATGCAAACCTGTTCCCAACTTTAGATTTCTCGCGTTGCTCGAAATGACAAGGATAAATTTTCAGCGATATTAGTATCCCGCCCCACAATTCCGAGATACCGACGAACCGAACTGACGAACCACTAGGAGCCCTGAATTGCTGACCATTCCCAAAGAGTACGCCGACGACATTATTGCTCACTCGCAGCAGGAAGACCCGAACGAATGCTGCGGCATGCTCGCGGGCAAGAACGACGATGTGGCGCAGGTGTACCGCATCACCAACGCGACGCCTAGCCCATATCGCTATGTGATGGAGCCGCAAGAGATGATGAGCGCGATGCTAGACGCCGACGCGAACTCTTGGGACATCACGGCGTTCTACCATTCGCACACACACAGCCCCGCGTACCCGTCGCCGACCGACGTGCGAATGGCGCAGGACAGCGGCTGGCTCGGTGAGGACATCTACTACATCCTAATCTCTTTGGAAGACAAATCCGCGCCGCTAATGCGCGCATTCCGCATAATGGAATCCGGCGAAATCGTGGAGCAAGACTTCGCTGTAACGGGATAGGATCTGACATGGATAGACAAGATAGGAAACGCCTATCCATGCCATCCTATCTATTCTGTCCATCCTGCTAACTCTCGCACCACCACTGCTATGCTGCCCATGGCGATGGGGATATTCGACCAGAACTCTTGCATGGCGTCTTCGCCGGCGCCGTCGGATATGGCGCGGATTTCGAGGTATGGCACGCCGGACAATTGCGCCGCCCTCGCCCCGCCTGCGCCTTCCCACGCGACGACCAGCGCGCCCGTGCTTTCTTGCAGCTCGCGGATACGCTTCTCGCTGGCAATGCCCTCGTCGCCGCTCGCTACGCCACCGAAATGCAATTTGCACGGCAGGTCTTCGCGCGTCGCGATTTCGCGCAGTTTGGCTATCAGCGCGGCATCGCCGTCGAACGACGGCAGGGGCATCTTTATAAGCGCCATGCCGCGATTGAAATCGTGCTCGACGGTCTGCGTGGCGACCACGACATCGCCCACGCTCAGAGACTTGTCGAGCCGCCCGCAAGTGCCGGCGCACACAAGCGCGCGCAGCTCGCCGGGACTCTCGATTTCGAGGTGGCTAATGATGTGCTGTGTCTGCGCGGCGAACTGCGCTTTACCAAGCCCGCCTTGCGCCACGAGCAAGTCGCCGTCATACTGCATTGCGGTCAGGCGTCCGACATCGCGCTCCACGCCGTTCAAGCCCATCGCGGACAGCGCGTCGGTAAGCGCTTCATATTCTTGCGGTATTGGTGCTGCTATTAGGATTGTCATGTTGTTCTCAGGCGCTATCTATCGGGATGTGGCAGGGTGAGCAGGATGAGGCTATTAGATGACCTTCTGCGATTTCAGGTCTTCGAGCGTTTCGCCGTTGCCGTTCAGCAAGCCGGACAGCACTTCTGCGTTGTGCTCGCCCAGCAGCGGCGCGGCTTTCAGCTCGACGGGCGAATCCGACAGCTTTATCGGGCAGCCCGGCACCGCGAACTCGCCGCGCGTGGGATGGTCAACGCGCACAATCATCTCACGCTCCAGCAGGTGCTCGTCCGAATATATGTCTTCCGAGCTGAAGCACGCGCTGCACGGTATGCCAATCTCGCCAAGAATGCGCATCACCTCGAACTTGTCGCGCTGCATCGTCCACTCTTCAATCAGTGCGTTAATCTCATCGCCCATCTCCAAATAATGCTCCGGGTCGGAGAAGCGCGGGTCGTCCATCAAGTCGGGCCTGTCCAGCGCGGTGGCGAGCGCGTTCAGCGTCGCGCCGCGCACGGGGATGGCGATCATATACACATAGTCGTCGTAGCCGCCCGGCGCGCAGCGGAATGTGCCAACGCCGGGTCGGTTGCCGAAGCTGTTGCCGGTGCGCTTTATCGGCACGGTGCCTTGCTCGGAGCGCGTCATCCAAGTGCGCCCGAAGTTGACCATCGCGTCCTGCATGGACACTTCGACCTGCTGCCCTTTGCCGGTCGTCTGCCGCTGCCACAGCGCCGCGAGTATGCCCACAACGGCGTGCATGCCGGTACCGGAGTCGCCGACCGAATGGCCGGGCTTGACAGGCGGACCGTCCGGGTCGCCCGTTGCGGAAAACGCGCCGCCCGCAGCCTGCGCCACAGGGTCGAAGCTCTTGATGTTGCTGTATGGCCCGTATGTGCCAAAGCCCTTGATGCGCGCCAAAATGATGCAGGGATTGACCGCCGACAGCGTGTCGTAGCCAAGCCCCATGCGTTCAATCGCGCCGGGCGACAGATTCTCGGTAACCACATCGGCTTGCTTCACCAGTTCGAGCAGCAACTCCTTGCCGCGTTCGGTCTTCAAGTTCAGCGTAACGCTGCGCTTGTTGGAGTTGAAGTTCAGGAAGTAGTCCGAATCAACCTCCGTGCCTCTGATGCCGCGTCCGGGATCGCCTCTGGTGGGGTTTTCCACCTTGATCACATCCGCGCCGAGCCACGCCAGCATCTGCGTGCAGGATGTGCCGGCTTCATACTGCGTCATATCAACAATCCGTATGCCGTTCAACGCTTTGTCCATATCAAAGCTCCTTCTTACTCCCATCGGTGGGCAAAAATATCGTTATAGCAATTCCTATGGTCTCATCCCTACGCGATCTGATGTCAGCAAAGAAAAAGTCAGCCAGCCAGCGCCGCCGCCAACCATTCTCGCATCTCCCCCTCCATATCGTCCCGCCGCAGCGCAGCGTACACCGACGCTTTCAACATACCCGCAGGCGTGCCGACATCGAAGTGGTCGTCGGTGATGCGGTATGCGTATGCGCCCTGTTCGGCGCGCACGGCTTCGATTGCGTCCGTCAGCTGTATCTCGCCGATTGCGCCCGGTCGCCCGCTTTCGATAGCGTCGAACACCTCTGGCGTCAGCACATATCGCCCGATGATTGCCAGATTCGACGGGGCATCCTCCAGGCGCGGCTTTTCCACCATGCCCTTGATGCGATACACGCGCTCCGACAGCCGCTCCGGGTCGATGACACCCAAGCTTGGGATGGCGGCGTCCGGCACCTGCTTAACTGCTATCACGCTGCTGCCGTGCTCCGCGAACACGCGCATCATTTCGCCTATGACGGGCGCGTCCGAGAAGATGATGTCGTCGGGCAGAAAGACGGCAAAGGGTTCGCTGCCGATTTGGTCTCTTGCCATCAGCACGGCATGCCCCAGTCCGAGCTGCTCGTCCTGATATACGAAACTGGTCTCTATCATAGAGGAAATTTCTCGCATCCTATTCAGCAGTTCGGTATTGCCGCGTTCTTCCAACGCGCGCTCTAATGCGGGGACAGGCTGGAAATAGTCGTTCGTAGCCTCTTGCCCGCGCGATATGACGAACACGATGTGTTCTATGCCCGCCTGTGCCGCCTCGCGCACGGAGAATTGGATCGCGGGTTCGTCCAGCACAGGCAGCATCACCTTAGGCACGGTGCGCGTCACAGGCAGAAAGCGCGTGCCAAAACCCGCCGCCGGTATTACCGCTTTTCTGATGTCCATCGCGCGCCCTTTCGCTGCTGCCTAGCACCTGCTCTAAAGGGTCATCGTACCTGCCCGGAACCCGTATGGGTGCATTTGATTCCCTTGATTCTTCCAACAATACCCGAATAATCGCATCGGAAATAACTATGTCATAGAAAAGACACTTATCCCTTGCCGCTACGCCGGCGCAACCTGCCCCGTACGATACACGCGCCGCAATATCGGCTGCCCGAATCCCAACGCAAGCATGACCGCGACGAAGGCGACGCCCGTGATGAGCAGGATCGGCGGCGCGGAGAACGAGTCCGCGATGAAGCCATAGCCCAAATTGGCGAACGCCATTATGCCGCCCGCATGCAGTATGTACAGGCTGGATATTCTGCCCCGCAGTCTGTCCGGTGCGAGCGACTGCACATAGGTGCTTGTCAGCGCCATAAATGTCGCCTGCGATATGCCCATGCCCACGCTCGCCGCAATGCCCAGCGGCACATTGAACGACAGCGCCATCGCCATTGGCGTTATCCCGCTGAACAGCCCCGTCCATACCAGCAGCTGCCCCTTTGTCTTTTCGTCGCGCACACCCGCCAGCAGCAGCGTGCCGACGAGCGACCCTGCGCCGATGCCCATCACCAGCCAGCCCAGTGTAGAGCCGTCTGTCGCGCCTAGGCTCGTCTCGGTGAACACGGGCAGTATGGAGTCGAACGACATCACGAAGGCGCAGTGAAGCGCGACCATAATTATGAACAGGGCGATTGGCTTGTTGGTGTAGATATACGCCAAACCTGCCCAGATACCCTTTGCCATATCGCTCGCTACGCCCTGCCCTGCGCGTTCATCGCCGCGGGATGCCGTCCGGACCAGCGACATCAGCAGCGTGCTGACGGCGGCGAGCAGCGCGCTGAGCACCAGCACGCCCGCGACTCCGATTGACGGCACTGCAAGCAGCGGCGCGCCTATGAGCAAACCGAAAAATCGCGCGCCGTGCCGCGTAGCTGCGTTCAGCGTTATTGCGTTCAGCAGCACACTCCGAGGCACCTGATTCGGGATGAGCGCCGAGATTGTCGGCTCTTGCACCGCACGGAACGCGCCGCCAAGGAACGCCAGCGCCGCGACATGCCACAATTTCACCGCGCCGGAAATCACCAGCGCGGCAAGCGCTGCGGTAACGATGAAACTAGCGAGCAGCATCAACTGCGCGAGCGTGCGCCGGTCGATGAGGTCCGCCATTAGCCCGCCGAACGGCGACACCACCAAGAACGGGATCATCGACGCGAAGGTCATTATGCCGACCCAGCCGGACGAGTCCGACACATCGAGCGTGAACCATTGGAACGCGACGAAGAATGTCCACATCGCGGCGCCCGCGAACATATTCGCCGTCCAAGTCATCCGATAATCGCGGTGCTTCAGCGCGGCGAGATGCGGCGCATCCTTCAACCTGCGGAGCGCAGTCTGTTGTGACAATATCAATGTCCTTTCCCGCTCGCCGCATCAATCGCCAAGCACGCCCGCCAAGCACGCCCGCCAAGCACGCCCGATTATAACAGCGCAATAGTTCAGCGCATAGCCACGCACTATCCTGTCCATATCGATGTCAGTAACTAACTATTGTCGCAGCAAGGGCGTTTCAATGAGTGAGCTCAAAACAAATAACAATACAAATAACAATGCCCAAGACAGGAGCACAGACATGAAAAAGATATTATTGGGAGGTTTTCTCCTCGCTGTCGTTCTCGGCACGGCGGGCTTTGCCGCGATGCGCGCCGGCACGACTGAGGCAAACGAGACGACACCGGCGGCGCAGACCGCTACCGCCATCGAGCGCGGCATCACCGCACAGCAGGCAGATGCAGACGAAGCGACCGCCAAGCCCTACATCGGCATAAGCATCAGGAACGCGCCGGAAGACGGCGACACCGACGGCGCGCTGGTAGTCAGCGTGGTCGAGGGCAGCCCGGCTGACGGCAGATTGCAGGTGGACGACATCATCACCGCGATAGACGGCGCGGCAGTAAGCGGAGCGCGCGATGTGGTCGGCATCGTTCACGAGGGCGCGCCCGGCGACAGCATCGTATTCAGCGTGTCGCGCGCCGGGCTCACGATAGACATCAGCATTACGGCCGGCGAACTGCCCGCGGACGGTCATCCGCATGCCAATCGCAGACACGGGCACAGCTACGGACATGGACACATGGGCATGGGCAAAGGCATGCTAGGCGGCGTCCACAGCAGCCTAATCACATCGGAATCGCGCTACCTGACGGATGACGGCGTGAAGACCGTCCTAACGGCAGCAGGCACAACGCAGAACATCGATGCGACCGCCCGCACATTGGACTTGCTGCTGCGCGACGAATCCGAAACGCTATCGTTCACCGTCAACGACGACACAAAGATTTTCGTGCAAGGCGTCGAAGGCGCGGCAAGCATTTCCGATCTGAGCGTGGACGCTGACACGACCACCATGGTGATGCAAATTACGAACGAAGACGGCACACAGCAAGTCCGCTTCGTATCACAAGGCAACTTCGCCAAGCAACGAATGCACCACCAACGCAGCAACGGCAAGTAGAATCTAGCGTCTTCCTAGAATCCCCTTCATCCGCAGTCGGATGAAGGGGTATTCATTGTCCTATCGAGACGATTGCACAAATCTCTATTGTTGTCATTCCGCGCTGTCTTTGTCATTCCGAACCTACTCCCATGTCATTCCGAACGCGGTGAGGAATCTGAAGCATGTCCCTACGAAGGCAGGGATCGTCGCATGCAAGCCTGTTTCCAACTTTAGATTTCTCGCTTCGCTCGAAATGACAAGTATAAATTGCATTTGTGAAATCGTCCCCCTATCACATAAATCTTGACATCGCCTTTGCGCGACTCTATGCTATTTGTGAGACTTTTCTCAAAGCGAGAACATTCTCAAAGCACAATCACATTCATAGCCAAAGGCTACGACGGAGACGAGTACGAGGCAAGCATCCGGCACAGCGAGTCCGGCGCGGCGCGGCAGTTTAGCCAAACCGCATGGTGAGAGCGGACGCACAGGTTGCCCTCTGAAAATCCCTCCCGAGCCGCGCACCGAAATCCTTTGTCTTTGACGCGCTGGGCACGGCGTCACGCAAAGGCATCCGCGAAAGTAGGCTGCGACGGGATCGCCCGACGTTAGCAGGGCGGGGGTATGAACACGTACTCCGTTGAGCGCATCGCGCGCGGCTTGGCGTCGCGCCGGTGAAGCAGGGTGGTACCGCGAGCCATCAATTCCCACGCTGGATATTGAACGCCCGTCCCTATATTGTTTTGGGGCGGGCGTTTTGCTTTGTGTGAAATTGCCGAACAGGTGAAGTTCAACCTTGAATCAAGTTCTTCTTGCCCCATCCCTAGCCTTCCCCCTCAGAGAGAAGTGACATACTGACTGAAAACTAGCACTAGGAGCGCAAATCGCAATGTCTTATGTATCGCTATACGACACCACGCTGCGAGACGGCACACAGGGGGAGGGCATATCGTTGTCTGTCGCGGACAAGCTCGCCATCTGTAAGCGGCTCGATGAACTTGGCGTGCACTACATCGAGGGCGGCTGGCCCGGCTCCAACCCGCGCGACGCCGAGTTCTTCGAGCGCGCCAAGTCGTTGCGCCTTGCGAACGCCACGCTCACCGCGTTCGGCAGCACGCGCCGCGCCAACATCGGCGCCGATGAAGACGCCAACCTAGCCGCGCTGCTCGAAGCTGAAACACCCGTCGTTACCCTAGTCGGCAAGAGCTGGGACTTGCATGTTACTCGCGTGCTGGAAACATCGCTCGAAGAAAACTTGGCGATGATTTCCGACTCGGTGGCGTATCTGGTCGGTCAGGGCAAGCGCGTGTTCTTCGACGCCGAGCACTTCTTCGACGGCTACAAGGCAAACGCGCACTACGCCGTGCAAGCCGTCCGCGCAGCCGAAGTCGCCGGCGCGGAATGCGTCATCCTGTGTGATACCAACGGCGGCATGATGCCCGACGAAATCTCCGCCATCGTGCATCAGGTGCGGCAGCGCTCATCGGTCGAACTCGGCATCCACACGCACAACGACGCTGATATGGCGGTCGCCGGCACGATTGCCGCCGTGCGCGCCGGCGCGACGCAAGTGCAAGGCACGATGAACGGATACGGCGAACGCTGCGGCAACGCCAACCTCGTCTCGCTCATCGCCAACTTGAAAATCAAGATGGGCGTGGAGTGCGTATCCGACACGCAGTTGGCATCGCTGACCGAGGCGAGCCGCTATGTCGCGGAAGTGGCGAACATGCCTACGCTAAGCTCGCAGCCGTATGTGGGCGGCAGCGCGTTCGCCCACAAGGGTGGCTTGCACGCGGCGGCGGTGTCCAAAGTTGAGCATAGCTACCAGCACATACAGCCGCGCAGCATCGGCAACGACAAGCGCGTGCTGGTCTCCGACCTATCCGGTCGCGGCAACATCCTGTGGCGCGCGCGCGAACTCTGCCCCGACGCCGAATTGACGCAGGTGCAGGCGCGTCAGCTGCTGCAAGAGATAAAAGAGCGCGAAAACCAAGGGTTCCAGTACGAGGGCGCAGAGGCGTCGTTTGAGCTGCTGGTGCGGCGAATGCAGCCGGGATATACTGCGCCCTTCTCTCTGGTCGATTTCGTGTCCATGGTCGAAAAGCGCTCCAATGGCAACGACAACGGCGCGAAAGACCCGCACGACATCGCATCGCAGGTAATGCTGAAAGTGCGCGTAGGCGACGAAGTGATGCACACCGCCGCATCCGGCAACGGTCCAGTCAACGCGCTCGACCACGCGCTGCGCAAGGCGCTGGAGCAGTTCTACCCGCAGCTCAAGGATGTACGCCTGCTCGACTACAAAGTTCGCATCGTTGACCAGGGAGGCGGCACGGGTTCGGTCGTGCGCGTGCTCATAGATTCCACCGACGGCAAGCGCACCTGGAGCACGGTAGGCTCGTCCGAGAACATCATCGAAGCAAGCTGGTACGCCCTGGCCGACAGCCTAGAACTCTGGCTCGCCCGCGAAGCCGTCAGCAGTTGACTCTAATGGTGTGCCGTACTATCATTCGTGTGTGATTCGGAGTTATCGAAACAGGGACACCCGTCTGGTGGCGGAACGCCGCCGTGTCAATCGATTCCCGTACGATGTTCAGCGTCGCGCCCAGAGTAAGTTGATGATGCTCAATAACACCACGGACCTGGGCGATCTGAGAACGCCTCCCGGCAATCGACTGGAGGCTCTTTCAGGTGATAGAAGGGGACAGCACAGTATTCGCGTCAAGCGTCAGTGGCGTATATGTTTTGTGTGGCGAAACGGAGACGCCTATCAGGTAGAGATAGTCGATTACCACTAGCTGCGAAGCGAGGAAGGCATGGCTACTAATACTGCGTCCAAAACTGAAAAGTTGCCTCCTATACACCCCGGCGAAATCCTCGACGAGGAATTCCTTCAACCTATGGGTATAACGCAATACCGTTTGGCGAAATCCATCGGCGTAGATGCGCGTCGTATTCATGCCATCGTCCACGGCCAGCGCTCCATCACTGCTGAAACTGCCCTGCTGTTCTCACGCTTCTTTGAAAATAGCGCGGAGTTCTGGATGGGACTGCAAAGTCAGTATGACTTGGAGACTGCTGAAGACCGTTTATCCCAAAGGCTGGATAGTGTAAAAGCATACTCAATTCAGGGAGACCACAGGCAAAGCGTGTAACAATATCCGCGTAACAATACCAAGGAGGCCCCTCACATGGAACTCGGCTACTTCACGATGCCCTTGCATCCGCCCGACTCCAACATCGCGCAGACGCTGGAAGACGATATAGAGCAACTTGTCGTCCTCGACGAACTCGGCTACATCGAGGCGTGGATAGGCGAGCACTTCACATCCGTGTGGGAGAACATCCCCGCGCCGGACCTGTTCATCGCCAACGCGCTCGGCAGAACTAAGAACATACGGCTCGGCACGGGCGTAACCTGCATGCCCAACCACAACCCTTTTATGATCGCTCATCGCATCGCGCAGCTCGACCAGATGGCGCAAGGGCGCTTTATGTGGGGCGTAGGCTCCGGCGGCTTCGTCGGCGACTTCACCGTGTTCGGCTTCGACCCCGAATCCGGCGAGCATCGCGGCATGGCGCGTGACTCCGTGGAGACCATCCTGAAGCTATGGAACGACCCTGAACCGGGCGTCTATGAGCACAAGTTTTGGCGCTTCGAGATACCTGAGCCTGTGGAAGATGTAGGGCTTGCATTTCACATGAAGCCCTACCAGATGCCGCACCCGCCCATCGGCGTCGCCGGCGTCTCCCCCAAATCCGAGACTCTGTATCTCGCAGGCGAGCGCGGCTGGATTCCCATGAGCATCAACCTCGTGCCCGTGCACCAGCTCGCGACGCACTGGGACGCCGTGAGCGAAGGAGCGGCGCGTACCGGGCAGACCGCTGACCGCAGAACATGGCGCATCGCGCGCGAAGTCTATGTCGCCGAAACAACCGAACAAGCGCGGCAGGACATGCTCGACGGCGTGTTCGCGCGTGATTTCGACAACTACTTCAAGCCGCTGCTGTCGCACATGGGGCAGCTCGGGCTGATGAAGAGCGATCCGGATATGCCGGACGACGAGGTTACCGCAGAATACCTGCTGGACAACATCTGGGTCGTAGGCAGCCCGGACGATGTCGCGGACAAGATTCGCACCATATACGAAGAGGTCGGTGGTTTCGGCGTGCTGCTCGCAATGGGACACGAATGGCAGCCCAAAGACAAGTGGACGCGCTCCATGACGCTGCTGATGGAAGATGTCCTGCCCAAGCTGGCGGATCTTGATTAGCGCGTGGCGAGAGCAAACAGGGATAGGGATTGACATCACACCCTATCCCGTTCATCCTATACATCCTTAGTTAGTTCATATTCAAAATGCCCCTTCCCCCACAATGGTCGTGTTGATGGTCATGCTCGCACGGGCAGGAAAGTCTTAATGAAAAGCCGCACTCGGTGCAAGGCATTGCCACGAATGTCACGAATGGACTCGCCGCGCCTGAATTGCCAAAGGATTTCGCTATGAAGCCCGGCGAACTCGTCGCGGCGCGGATGAGCGGCGGCATAACTATCGCGCGCGTGGTGAATGTCGAAGCCTCGCGTGTGCGCATTGCCGTGCGGCGCAGGAAGGAAGCGCGCCTGCCGTCCGAGCGCATCGTGCTCGCCACGCAAGTCTTCGCGGACGGAGATGAGCAAGTTGCCGCCTTTCGGCAGCAGAGCGAAGGCATCGCGTCCGATGTGGATATTGCCGAACTGTGGGAAGTCGTCAGCGACGAGCATACTGCATGGAAATTCTCTGAATTAGCCGAACTCTACTGGGGTAGCGAGGCGGACGCGGCGCAGCAGGTCGCATTGCTGCTCTGCCTAGACCGCGATTCGCTGTACTTCGAGGACGGCAAGGCAGGCTACACACCGCGCGCGCCGTCCGCTGTCGAAGAGACGCTATCAAGGCGCAGACGACAGGAGCAGCAAGCCGCGGAAGCCGACGACCTGTTAGCCTGCTTAGAGCACGGCGAACTGCTGCCCACGCTCACCGCGCACCAGCAGATGCTCGTCAGCAGCATCCGCGAATTCGCGGCGCAC
The DNA here is from genome assembly GCA_009840355.1 of Chloroflexota bacterium. Lineage (NCBI taxonomy): Bacteria > Bacillati > Chloroflexota > Chloroflexota bacterium. The sequence goes on along the minus strand of VXNZ01000009.1, from coordinate 130,364 downwards.
GGCGACGATTACACGCGCAGCGCGCTGGCCAAATCGCTGCTCGACAAGATGGAGCGCAAGAGCGGCAATTTGCAGCGGCTCGCATTCGATTCGCTGGTCTCCTGCGGCGCGCTCGCAGCCGATGAGCCTATCGAACTGATGCGAGACGACATAGCCGAAGCGTTCTCCGATGACGCCCTATCCGCAGCCGAAAGCGTCAGCGAAACGGAATTGCTGGACGACCCGGATCGCATCGATATGACACACCTGCGCCCGTTCACCATCGACGACGCGGACACGCAGGACAGAGACGACGCCCTATCGTTAGAACTGCGTGGCGACACTGACGCGAACTCGGACACGGCTGCCAAGTATCGTCTTGGCGTGCATATCACCGATGCGGGCGCGCTCATTCCGCAGGGCGGCGTGCTGGACGAAACCGCAGACCTGCGAATGGCAAGCTTGTACATCCCGGACCGCAAGATTCCGATGCTGCCGACCGCCGTATCGCACAACAAGGGCAGCCTCGAAGCAGGCATGCGCCGAGCCGCGCTCAGCCTGATTGCGGACATAGATGCGGACGGCTCGGTGCTGCGCTACGAGGTCAATCCGTCTGTCATCGTCAGCGACCGCGCGCTATCCTACGACGAAGCGAACACGGCGATTACGGACGCGACGCACGATTACCACGCCACGCTGTCGGCGCTTCACACGCTTACGGAAGCGCTGAAACGGCAGCGAGAATTGGCAGGTGCGGTGAACATCGACAGAGCGGAGATGCTCATCAAGATAGTGTCGCCGGACGATGTGCAGGTCCGCGTAGTGCAGCGAGATTCGGCGGCGCGACAGATGGTCGCCGAGTGCATGGTGCTGTGCAACACGCTGCTCGCATCGTTCTGCCGCGACCACGATGTGCCGGCGTCATACCGTTCGCAGCAAGCGCCCGATCTCAGCGAGCTTGGCGCAGACCTGCCGCCCGGCGTGGAGATTGGCGATGGCGCATTAAAGCAGTACCTGATGCTGCGCCGCTTCGCGCCCGCGCAGAGCGGCAACACAGCCGCGCCGCACGGCGGACTGGGCGTGCCGGCGTACATACAGGCGACATCGCCGCTGCGTCGCTACCCGGACATGGTAATGCAGCGCCAGATTGCGCACTACATCCGGCACGGCGAGCCGCTGTACAGCGTCGATGATATAACGAGCGTCGCGGGCAGAGCCGATGTGCAATTGCGCGCGATGGGCAAGCTTGAAGACGAGCGCCGCCGCTACTGGCTGCTAAAGTACTTCAAGCTGCAAATGGAACGCGCGCCCGACGACGATGCCGCCGCAACTTTCAAAGCAACCGTGCTGGACAACCAGCCGCGCCGGTCGGCATTGCTAGAACTAGCCGACTACCCGTTCCGCGTGAGAGCCCGCCTGCCAGACAACATCCTGCCCGGTGCCACCGTAACCCTGCGCCTGCACAGCGTCGATCTCTGGGAAAAGCGCGCCAATTTCATCCACGCGCCCGACGAGGTTCCTGTTCCATGAATACACGTATGGGTATATGGTAGCGGAATCACTGAATCAACCATGGAAAACTTCTGTCTGCCAATTGGAGGTAGAAGACGACAATGACTGACGATGCATACGGCGAAAGGATAAGAAATCTCCAAAGTGAGCTTGCTGAAATTGATCATCTAGCTCGGAGTATCGCATCAAACGACAAGAAATGAAATCGCTTCTGCGAGAGTGGACGTTGGAAGGGATCGAAGACCCGCTGGAAAGGTTGCGTCAAATGCAAGACTGGAATGTCGATGACGCTAATGAATTCGCGGACAGTTACTCCAATGGCGGAGAGAATAATGAAGCACTCTATTGGAAACTGAGCGCAATAGAGGGCTACTTGGAAGCGATGCTATTTGAGCTTCGGCGAATAGCTGATAAAGACCGTCTCTAATCTGCTGATTGCCACAAGAGCGTACATTCACAGGTGTTTCGAACCTTCCTCTCTTGCAGTACCGGCTACAGCCCCGTAATCTCCCCCGGCATGTAGTGTTCTGCGCGGAAGACGGCGTTGCTTTCTCCGAAGAACGGGTTTTCGGGGAACTCCGGATTGATGTATTCCCACACGACTTCGCCTTCGGGCGTAACCTGAAATATGCGCCCGAAGAAGCCCTCCGCTATCAGAGTGTTGCCGTTTGGCAGCCGACGCGCTCCGGATATTATGTTGCTGTGGAAGTTGAGCATCGGCCGGTCGCGGTATTCCCATACGATTTCGTTCGTGGAAGGGTCAACTTCGATTACGCGAGAGAAGATGAACGCGTCGTTGTGCCGCTGCGTGCCGTTGTCGAAGATGAGCACATTGCCGTTGTCCAGCATACACGGGTCGTGCTGCTGCGCGAGCACATCGCCGCCCAGCTTCCACTCTACATCGCCCGTCGCCTTGTCGATGATACACACCGTCGATATGCTGCGGAAGCTGACTAGCACGCGGTCGTTCGGCAGTGGCGCGATAGTGTTGCCGTGCGTCCAGTTCTCGCGCGGATGGTTGAATGTCAGCACTTCCGTCTCCACATCCAAATGCTCATGCGCCAGCCACGACCAGACGCGATTACCGTCTGCGTCCACCTCGACCAGCTCGTCCGCCCACATATCGTTGCCCTCTTCCACCGGGATGCCGCCCTTCACCGTCTTGGCGAAGTCGTCCGGCACGCGATACAATCCGAGATACAGCGCGCCGCCGGACTCCGTGCGCCGCGCATCGTGGTGGTGCATCGGGTCCTTGTGTTCCCAGACGACATTGCCCTGCCAGTCCGCTTCGAGCATCGCGCCGCCCTTCAGGATCGCCCAATTGGGGAAAGGCAAGGGCGTGTCGTCCTGCGCTCTTCCGCCGTAGAACAGGTTGCCATTGGGCAGCAAGTAGCCCCAGAACGCGGGTGGATACGGCATCTGCCACTTGTGGACGATATTGCCGTGTAGGTCGATGAGGCGCGGCTCGCCCGGTCCGAAATTCGGCGTGAACAGCACATATCCGGGGCAAGCGCGCTCTTCGTCCAGCGCCGTAACGCCAAGCCGCATAATGCGCCGCTGCGTCTGTTGGTCAATGGGCATGGGGAGTTTCTCAGGCTTTCGGTCGGTGTGCTGGTGTTCGTGGGGGTGAAGCGGGGATGCGGAAGGGTCTGACAGACTATCGTGGTCGGGGTGGCCGGGATTGAACCGGCGACCTCCTGCTCCCAAAGCAGGCGCGCTCCCGCTGCGCTACACCCCGACATTCTGCAAGCAGGCGAACCGAATCCATGCGAGTTGCGGCGACGCCCACATGAAGATGATAAGCGCACACAGCAGCATTGGCAAGGATTAAGGGCTAATCGTTCACACCGCCGGATGCCGCGCGTGCCATTCTGTCGCGGTTTCGTATGCCTGCCCCACTTGGAACAGCGTCTGCTCGGCGAAAGGCTTGCCAATTAGCTGCATGCCGATGGGCAAGCCCGCGTCCGAGAAGCCACATGGCACGGAAAGCGCGGGCAGTCCGGCGAGCGCAGCCGGGCTTGTGTAGCGTCGCCGTCCCAAATCCAGCCTGCCCTGGTAATACCCACCCGGCTTGCCTGTCGATTCTTCTATTGGCGGCGCGGCGACGGGGCCCGTGGGCAGCGCGATGATGTCGTACTTGTCCAGCGCGGCATGGAGTTCACGGCGGATTAGTTCTCGCGCTCGCTGCGCGCGCAGATACGCCCACGCAGGCGCGAGCGACGCGGTTTCCAGCCGTGTGCGCGTGCTCCAGTCGTAGTCGTCCGGGCGCGTCCGCAGCCAGTTCGCGTGATACGCCGCGCAGTCCACATCCGCCGTACCGATGAACACAGCGCCGCTGTTCTCACTCATCGGCAGCGACATCTCGTCGGCAGTCGCGCCGTGCTCTTCCAGCACGCTGACGGCGCGCAGCACGGATTCGCGCACATCCGCGTCCAAACCTTCGTAGTCGAACATCTCGGTCGGCATGCCGATGCGCAAGCCACGCACGCCGTCATCGAGATTCGCCGCGTAATCAGGCACAGGCGCGTCGCTCGAAGTCGGATCGAGCGCGTCCTTGCCTGCGATGGCGTTCAGCATCAGCGCGCAGTCCGCGACCGTGCGCGTCATCGGGCCGACGGTATCCATCGACCAGCACATCGCGAGCACGCCTTGCCGCGTAACCCGGCCATAAGTTGGACGCAGCCCGACGATGCCGCAGAACCCGGCCGGTCCGCGCACGCTGCCGCCGGTATCCGAACCGAGCGCGCCGGCGCAAAGTCCGCCCGCCGCCGCGATGCCCGAGCCGCTGCTTGACCCGCCCGCCGTGTGGTTCGTGTTCCACGGGTTGCGCGGCGTGCCAAAAGGATGGTCGATAGTGCCGCCAACGGCAAACTCGCTGAGGTTCAGCTTGCCCAGCAGCACCGCGCCGGCGGCGTCGAGCATGCGCACGATGGTCGAATCCGAGTCCGGCACGAAGTCCGCCAGCACCTTCGAGCCGCCCGATGTGAGCACGCCGTCAGTGTAGATAATGTCCTTGATGCCGACGGGGATGCCGTGCAGCGCGCCCTTGTCAGCGCCCGCCTGCATATCCGCTGCGGCTTGATGCGCCTGCGCCAACGCCTGCTCGCCCATTACGGTGATGTACGCGCCCAGCTCGCCATTGAGCGCATCGATGCGATCGAGGTACGCTTGCGTCAGTTCCACGGGCGACAGTTCGCCGGAGCGCAGCAACGCCGCCTGCTCGGTAATCGGCTTGAAATGAAGCGGGGCATTACTCATCATCAGCCTCGCTTGCGTCGTCCGCATACGGCGTGAAGGCAATCGCAGGCTCAGCCGCAGCCAGCGCGTCCGCCGGGAACTCGTCCAGCGCCTCCAGCACGGACTCCAGCCGCGCCGCGATGGTTTCGGCGCGCTCGTCGTCTGCGATGGTTATGCCGGCGATGCGGGCAAGGGCTTGGATTTCGGTTGGGGTTATGTTGGGCATTGGGGATGGCTCCAGCATTATGGGGAACTAACATTTATGGACAGGATGGGGAGGATTTTGTGGGATTGTATCAGGTTTGGCGGCGCAAGCAAGCGTGAAACGCGGTTTGAGGATGTATAGATGTATAATATGTGAGTGTATCGAAAAGGCAGGGGCGCGTTGAGGGATTGGCGTATGAGCGAGCGCAGAAGCAGACGGGAACTTGACAAGGCAATCAGGCGCGAACCGAGTAACGCCGCTCTGCGTGTGGAGCGTGGCGACTATTACCGTGAGCGCGGTAGGATGCACTACGCTAGCGCGCTCAGGGATTACAGCGACGCAATCAGGCTTGACCCTGACTGTGCGGAAGCCTACTTTGGCAGAGGGCTTGTGCGCGTTCAGGAAGGCAGATTTTCAGATGCGATTAGGGACTATGAGAGGGCGACTAAGCTCAATTCGACGCTGACGCATCTTGACTATGCTGAAGCCTTCTACAATAAGGGAAACTTCCACGGCAGTATGCGTGAATATGACTACGCTAAGAAAAATTACGATAAGGCCATCGACATCAACCCAGAATATATTGATTCCTACTTGGCCAGGGGAACAATACACGGCATGAAGGGCGAAGATGACCGAGCTTTAGAAGACTACGATAAGGCTATCGACATTAACCCGGAACATACAACGGCATACTTGGGCAAGGGAAGCGTGTACGAGGTTAAGGATGAATATGATCGTGCCATTCGAGATTACAGCAAAGCTATCGACATTGATCCCAACTTTGCCCTAGCCTACTATAGCAGGGGCATCGCCTACGGAAGCAAAAACCAATATGACCGTGCCATCCTGGACTTTGCCAAGGCCATCGAAATCAATCCAGACTATGCTGAATCGTACAACAACATGGGACTTTCTTACTATCGCAAGGGTGAATACGACCGTGCTATTCAGAACTTAGATGAGGCTATCAAAATCGACCCTTACCTTAGCCTATAACAACAGGGGATGTGCCTATAAAGACAAAGGTGAATACGACCGTGCTATTGCCGACTATGACAAAGCCATCAGTCTAACCCCAGACTTTCCTGAGGCCTACAATAACAAAGGACTAGCATATTATGGTAATGGCGATTATATCCATGCCATTGAGAATTACGCCAAGGCCATTGGCATAAATCCTAACCACGCCTACCCATATCTTAACAGGGGAATTACCTACGCTATTCTTGGTGATCAAGACCGCACCATTGCGGATTTAGATGACGCCGTAAGACTGTGTCCCAATTATGAAGCCGACTTTATCGATAAGAAATTTGTCGCGATAGATGGTAGTATAGAACTTGCTATGGAGTTGCTGAAGAGCGTGGTGAACAGCCCGCGCAAGAGCGAGTTCGACTATTACTATACTGGAGTGCGGTCTCTCTTCCTGAACGATTTGCTTTCAGCCGAGATGTGTTTCATGAAAGCGAGCAAACTTGGGAGCGAGTTCGCGGCAAAGATAGATCGACACTTGGAGAACTTGAAGAACAGGAAATAGTGGAGTTGCGTCGAGGGAACTAATAATTCCGTATTTCGTCAAATAGTTCCCTACGCAGTTCTATCGCTTCCCTGTAACTCTCTTCTGCCACGATAACTAGCACGGTTCTTGCCCGGCTCATGCCAATGTAGAACATCCTCCGCATGTGATTCTCGCTGGGCAGAGTAACTACTCCTCCGATAACCGCTTGGTCTTCGGTTACTGGAAGCACAAGGATAACCACGTCGCTCTCCAGTCCTTGGAAGTCGTAGATGTCGCTGTAGCGCAACATCGCTTCACCTTGCCCCTCTTGCGACTCGCGTATATTGACCAGCTTCGAGCCGCCATAGGTGCGCGTCGCGTCGAACTCGCCTCCGTTGGCGCTGGTCAGTAGGACTATCTGCATAGATGAAACGCCGTTACTCTGCCAATTGCTCACATGCTTGTCCAGTATGTCGCCCAACTCGGACTGTGAGCCGAAGTAGTCGAACTCGACCGCCGGCCCGCGCACGCCGGGCATCGTGGGCGCGTCTATGCGAACTAGCTTATAAGTCTCCAAGGCAATGTCCTGTGTGTTGCGACAATTGACGGTCAGGGGGTAGTTGACCCAATTGATATTTTCGTACTTGGCTTTTAGCGTGTCTTTGCCGTCGCTGCCGTTGCTTATATCGGGCGAAACGATATTCTGGTTGACGAAATCGCCGAACATTGTCCAGCGTCCGTTGACAAGCCCATCTTTCAGAAGTCTGTCGAAAAGGTCGAAGAACGGGTCGGCGCAAAGGTTTTGAGCTTCGTCGATAACGAGGTAGTCGAAAACGGCGTCTTGCGGCAGGGTATCGGGCGTGCCTACGATGACTTTGCCGCCGTTGTCGGTACTAAGCGCCTTCACCCATTCGTTCAGGTCATGTTCTACGAAAACCGGATTGCTGCACAGAAACGCTACGGACTCGCCATTGTCTTCACAAAGCCGCCGCGCGAGTTCCTTGGCGAGAACCGTCTTGCCCGTGCCTGCTGCGCCGTCGATGATGCAGCGGTCATTGCTCGCGGTAATCGCTTGGCTTGCTTGCTGTTCGGGCGTCAGGCGCAGCAACTCGCGGACGGTATCGAGATAGCCGGAGGTTACTATGGGGGATTGCATCTCTTCCTCACGCTCCAAGAAGTCTATTACGGCATTGAACTCTAACCGCGCCGCAAGTCGCTCTTTCTCATCTACGGGCGCTCTTCCACCTAATGCGTAGGCGTATTGGTTTATCTTATCAGTTAGACGCGAAGGGTCGTCGATGTCAAGTTGTTCCAGAATCAGAGATTGCCTAGGCAATCTCGCGCCCTGTGGAAAGTTGCCGTCGGGAAGGGCAATCGCGCATCCGAAAGAGATGTAGGACTCGGCGTCCCGCTTGACTACGCCCAATCTCACGAGTTCGTTCTTCAAGGCGAACATGGCGGTTCTGGCTTGCTCAGGCGGCGCAGGATTCAGGATTTCATTACCGCCAATACTCTGCCATTGTCTGCCACCTTCCAATGTCCGATACCTGCCACCTTTCGCTTCTACACAGATAACGGCGCTACGCTCCGGTATGCAGATGACGAAATCTATCTCGCGCGGTCTTGTGGGATTATTGGGATTGTCCACATATACCGAATGATAAATCCTCCAGGAGCGTGCATGCCAAGAGGACTTGAGATGCTCGAATACAATTTTCTCGGATTGCGGGGCGTCGTCCGGAAGCTCCGACGGAACCATTATCGGCATGTAGCGTACCTATCAACTTAAATTGCAATTCAGTGTATCAATGCGTCCGTTGTGGTTCAAGGCGGTGATGCTATGCCCCAATTTGACTATCCCACTACCCCAACATACAATCATCCCCGAACAAAACCAATCTTGAATTCACGAGGAGAAACAACATGGCAACAGTAGGCTCCGGCGATTATCAGTATGAGCGAGTTCCGGTTTGGCCGAATATGCCCAAGTATTGGGCTTTCGGCGCGGCGTCCGACGGCGCGGTGAACTCCAAGGACGAGGTGTATATCTTCAGCAGGGGCGCGCATCCGCTGACTATCTGGGACACGGATGGCAATTTCATCTCGTCGTGGGGCGAAGGCACTTTCTCCGCGAATCCGCACGGCATCTACATCGCGCCGAACGACAATGTCTGGCTGGTTGACCGCGATTTCCACATCGCCACCGAATATACCCCCGGCGGCGAGACTATCCGCACACTCGGCAATAAGCTCGCGCCGTCGCCATCATTCCAGGGGATGCCGTTCAATATGCCGTCGGGTCTCGCCATCGCGCCGGACGGCAATATGTTCGTCTCGGACGGATACGGCGGACACCGAGTCCACAAGTTCAGCGCGGACGGCGAGCTGCTGCTGTCATGGGGCAAGCAGGGCACGGGCCCCGGCGAGTTCGCGCTGCTGCACAACATCTGGGTGGACGAGCGCGGCAGGGTGATTATCGCCGACCGCGAGAATAACCGCATTCAGCTGTTCGACGGCGAGGGCAACTTCATCGAAGAGTGGACGGATATGGAGTCGCCGGGCGACCTGTGGATTCACGACAGCACCGTCTATGTGGTGGAACAGGGCGCCGGCACGGGTGTGAGCATCTGGACGCTGGACGGCGAGCTGCTGTCGCGCTGGCGTGGCAGCGACGAGGGCGCGGCGGCGGGCAGCGTCATCGGCGGCCACGGCATCTGCGTGGACTCGCAGGGCAGCATCTATGTAACCGAAATAGGTCAAGGCGAGCGAGTTTCCAAGTTCGTGCGTGCGTAATCTCTGACTTTCATCTATGGGCAGGACGATGCGCAGGACGGGATAAGGGACTGGCACACTGACCAACCGAACTACCGACATACTGCAGCGCGCGACAAATGCGCTGCTCAACCTCGCGCTGCCAGAGCGGTGCGTTGTATGCGGGCGCGAAGGGCGATACATTTGCCACGCTTGCGAGGTCGAACTGCCCGCGATGGGGCGTCCGTACTGCTTCGTGTGCGCCGCGCCGAAAGTGCCACAACTGTGCGATTCATGCCGCAGCAGCGCGCCCGCATTCGACAGCGTGAGAGCACCATTCGAGTTTCGCGGACCGGCGCGGCGAATCGTCCACGACTTGAAGTATCGCGGAGTGCGAATCGCCGCGCCGTATGTCGCGCGCCTGCTCGCGGACTACTTGCAGCGCAATCCATATCCTGCGGACGCATACTGCCCCGTGCCTCTGCACCCGCGCCGCGAGCGCAGTCGCGGCTTCAACCAGTCCGCGCTAATCGCCCGCGAGCTGAGCGCGATGACGGGCGTTGACGTCGATGCGGATGCGCTGCGGCGTTCGCGCCATACGCCGCCGCAGGTCAGCATGGACACGGCGGGCGCGCGACAGCGCAACATCGCCGACGCCTTCGAGTGCGCCATCAGCGCCAACGGCAAGCGATACATCCTCATCGACGATGTGGTAACCACCGGCAGCACCATGTCCGCCTGCGCCGCCGCGCTCAAAGACGCTGGAGCAACGCATGTCTGGGGAATTGGATTCGCGCGGCAAGGGTCGTTTGGGGATGACGACAAGGATGCTGGTGGCGTGGAGGATGTTCAGTGGCGGACTATATGATAGCAAACCTGTTAATGTCAGTGGCGGCTTTGTCGCGGAACTCATTCAGCGCCGGGTACTGAGTGTCAGCGTTATTTGTGAGATAATACCTTTCTTTTGTCCCCAACTCCTCCATATCTTCGTGAACTACGAGACTCATAAAAGGCAGGTTTGCCTTTTGGAACTCTAGCAAGGCTATGGTCACGACCTTCGCCTTGTCACTGCCCCGCACTCCAAACACATAGAAATCGCGATTGTTATGCGTCAGTCGCCAATCGACGCTGATTGGATAGTCGGGAATAGGATATTGTTCGGCGAGCGGCTCGAACTGCGTCAAGTCGGAGGTAATGTATGCCTTCAAATCATCGTAAAACGCGCTGCGAATAACCTCTCTTCCCCAGTAGCGCATATTGCACACTTTCTGCGCGCAACCCACAAATTGCAGGATACCTTCGCGTAGCATACCAAGGGATGTATCCAAATACAGATTGCCGCCGTCATTCTCTACGCCATTGTTAATGAGGATGCTTTCAAAAATTCGACGCTTCGTGTCTGTGTTTATGTCATAGGTGTATGAGAGGCGCATGAGCGTCAATCCAAAATCGCACACGCGAACATAGCCTTCACCGCGAGGGCTTTCTTGCAGATACACATCCACCATGTCGCCGTCCTCGTGGAGTATGGGAACGATGAGTTGGTATTTCCCGGTGCGTCGCTCGTGAATGTCGAATCCGACGCTTTGCGACCGTTCCAAAGATGCCTCGACGCTAGCAATATCCATCGAAGAGACTCCCTTGCAGCATGAAATAATATTCGGGGTTAACTATGCCCGTATCTGTGAAGAAAACGGCTAGAGCCTGCTCGAATGTGCCATATCTGTTAGTAATTTCCCGATGTCTTTCTTGCGGCTGAGCGCTGCCAGACGCCAATTCGGACGCCGTAATGCGGTGGATGTGCGACAGGGCGTAATGTCCATCCGGGTCTCTGCTGGTCTCGCCGTGCGGCCCATTGTAGCGGACGAGGGTAACAGTCCCTAGTCTGCTTTCGTTAGTCTGATACCGTAGGCCGATTGAGTAGTTTTCTATGAACTCAGTGCTGTGACGGACGAAAACGGAAAATATCAGGGAATTGTCCTCGCTGGCTTGCAACTCCAAGTCACATCGCCTTTGGCGATTTTCTTCTCTATATCCCCTAGCAGGATTCTTTTGCACTATCGTCTTAGGGCAAGCTATCAAGTCCAGAATTTGCTGGTCAGTCAACATCCAAGTTCCCTGCAATCGCTCGGTTCATGCGTTGACGCATTCTATCACACGCCCTCGCGCGGCGGCACTCTCACCCACCTAGCAACTCCTCGACCGACGCCTCGACGCGCTTGCCCTCTTCGCTGGAACGCAGCCACGCCCGCAGTTCCCGCCGCGCTATCCTGACGCTGACATCATCGCCGCGTTCCTGCTTCAGCAACGCAAGTTCGCGCGCCGCGCCGTCTGCCGCCGACTTGCCTGCGTCCGATATGTCCGCGTGCAGGGCGTTGCCGCCGTCGTATTCGAGGATGGGCAGCTTCCACAGGTGCTTGTGTAAGTGGCGCGCGCCGAATTGTCCCTTGGGCATGAGCGGACTTACGGCTTCCGCCATAGCATCGCTGTTGATAATGGCGAGTAGGTAATGCGCTTCGGCTATGTCTTTGCAGGTAATCCAGTAAAGCGTCTCATCAACCATCGCTGTGTCTTGAGAAAGCAGGGCTGCTGTCGGCTCGCCAGCTTCACTTTGTAGAATACGAATTGGACGGTCGCCGTGATCATATTGCCACTCAAGTTGCGCGGATAGTTTGCCGTAGTGGTCTATGCTTGCAAGCAAGTCTAGCTTGTTAGCCCGTGCTTTATTGTCCTCCCACATCTTGCAGACGGTCTGCCAGCGCGCGCGCATGCGCCGCTCCAATCCACCTAGTCTTATACCGCCAACGCCGCTTTCATCTATAGGCAGTTCATTATCATCTGTCTTCAATGGCAAGACTGCTTTTAGGGGTTCGAGCGTTGTGTAAGGAACAAGGCTTTCGTTGAGATAGACATCGAATACATGCGATGTCTCTATCGTCTGCTCCGTAATTGCCGTAAGGTCAAGGTTTTTCCAAGGTGCTTTGTCGCTTGAGCCGCGCCGTGGGTTCACAGTGATTGTGTTGCGCGCTTGAAAGATTGCCGAATTCTCGATTCGTTCCACGAATATCAAGCGGCGCGGACGAATTGCAGCGCCTTGACGAGAGTATCCGGCGTAAGATGAATTCCCCGCTGCGGATGTATCGATTATAGCTACGCTCACGCGCTGAACATTGTCTGCGCCTGCGCTTCCAAGCCAGCGTTCTATTTCGCCAGCGAGCGGAATCGCGTTTGCGGCAAGCCCGAGATTTCTGGCGAACACAACAGACGAAGGCACGGGGAAGAATGTATTGGGCTGCAAGCGTTCCAAGTCCCACGCCGTCTTGTATCCGAAATCTACGGATAGCGTGCGCGTTCCCTGGCTGCCGCGCCATGCGCCAGTACGCCACTTACTGTACTGTCCTGCCTGCAATGCGCTGTGCGGCAGCACCATTCCAATAGTGCCGCCCTCTCGCAGGTATAGGTCAACGCTGCGAGCGTAGAACAGACCGGCGACATCCTGATTGCTGGCGTATCTGCCGCCCGCCCAGATGCCGTAGGTGTTTCGGCTGTGGCGCACCAGCTCGGTTCGCAGTATGTCAACGGTCTGGTTGTAGTTTATCCACGGCGGGTTGCCGATGATGACATCCACTTTCGCGCGGGAGAGGGCGACCGGGCGCGCCATGTTGCGCGTGTAGTACGCCCAGATGTGGTTGCGTCCCTCGGCGTGAAGGCGCTGCATCGTGGTGATGGTGGCAGCGAGTGCATCGCGCTCCGCTTTATCATTGATGTGGTGGTCGTCCAGCGCGAGCATGGGGTCTTCGCCAGATTCGATGTACTCTGCAACATCGCCCATGAGCGCGTCGAATGTCTCCGGCCGCTCCACGAGGCTTACGGGGAAGGCAAGCTCGGTGTTGGCGTCGTCGTTGACCTGAATGGTGATTTCGCGCTCGGCGAAGAGGTCGCCGGAGCGGTAGCGGAGCTGGAGCGCGTCTCCCATGTATATGGGCACGGTGATGGATGTGTAGGAGGCGGCTTCGATTGCGGTTCGGGCGGCGAGGACATAGGCGGCGCGGGCGAGATGCACGGCGACGGGGTGAATGTCTATGCCTATGACCGAATCGCGCAGTTTGCCGAATGTCTCGGACGGGTGCATATCTGAGTTCTCTGCCGCTTCGATGAAGTTGGCTATCGCTTCGGCGATGAAAGTGCCTGAGCCGCAGGCGGGGTCAAGAACACTCTGATTCAGCGGGTCGGTTACGAGTTCGCGGGTCATGGCGCGCGCCAGCCATTGCGGGGTGTAGTATTCGCCGAGCGTGCGGCGCTCGTCGGGCGGGATGACCGTCTCGTAGAGCAGGGCGGCGATGTCGTTGGGGGCGCTGCCGTGCTGCCAGTCGAAGCGCGCCACGCGCCGCGCCATGGTCGCAAGCAGGTTCACGCCGCCGACTTCGGCGGGCCATGCGAAGAAGTCGGACTCGACGACGCCCTGCAAGCCGGTCTTGTTGCGGAACTCGCGCCCATACACCAGGTCGGCGGGATTGGATGATGCCAGAGCGCGGATGTCGATGCCGAAGGATGCCTGCACGACCATGCCGATGACCGCCGTGAGGTAGGTGTGGCGCACGAAAAGGTCGTCCATCTGGGCATTGTCTCGCGCTATTTCGCCGAGCGCAGAGCGAAGCAGATCGTGCCACAGCCGTCGCTTGACCTTCACGGTTTCGTTATCGTCGGATCGCTCATACAACCTTTTCAGCGTGTCTATGTCGCGTTGGTAGGCGGGACTTTGGGGACCGAGATGCCGCTCGATGCTTTCGCGGTCAAGCGGTATGTTTTCGAGCGAGACCAGTGCGTCATCGCGCAGCCACTCGTAGAGGGTAAGCCAGCCGTCGGCGTTTAGGAGCGTGAAGCCGTAGGTCGCGGTCGTCTTCACCGCGCCTGCGCCGTGCCAGCGCAGCAACCAATACTTGCCGTCCGTTAGTATGCCGGTGCGAACGCCCTTGCCCTCATTCGCCGAAAGCGCGAGGTAGTCGTCTATCTGTTGCACGTAGTCAGGATCTGGGTTGAAGCCTGCCTGCATATTGCTGACCCTACGCTTGACCTCGATGAAGGTATCGAGCGCGGTCAGATCAACGGCGCGGCGCGAGCCGTCCGACGGCGGGTTCTCCTCGACGATTTCGTCGGGCTTTGCGAGCTGCGTTTCGATGAGGAAATCGCGTATGGCACTGGTGATATTCGCTTCCGCATCCCCGCGCTCGTGGCGCAGCAGAACGGCGGCGGCAAGTTTTTTGAATTTTGGATCGTTGATGTCAGGTGGCATACGGCTGCTTCCTTACAATCCGTACAACCTCTACAACCGCGCCAGGTACTGCCCGGGGATGTCCACGCCGACCATGCCGCTGTATGCCTGCGTCAGCCGCTGCGTGACTGGGCCCGGGATCGCCGCGTCGCCAATCACATTGCCATTGAACGACGACACCGGCACAATGCAGAAGCTTGTGGATGTGATGAAGGCTTCGTCGGCGGTGTATGCGTCGTACAGGTCGAGGTCGGCTTCGCGCACTGTGATGTCCAGCTCGTGCGCCAGGTCTATCGCCGTCTCGCGGCTGATGCCCGCAAGCACGTACTGCTCGCGCGGCGTCAAGACTGCGCCGTCCTTTACCAGAAAGATGTTCGCGCCGGGACCCTCGCACAGGTTGCCTTGCATGTCGAGAAGGATGGGCCAGGCGTCCGGATTCTGCGCCTCGACCTCTTGCGTGGCAAGCACTAGGTTGATGTAGTTGTGCATCTTGGCACGCGGGCTCATCGCTTCGGGCGGAGTGCGCCGGATGGACGGCACGATGACGGGCATGCCGTCGCGGTAGTGCTTGGCGCGCTGCTCGAACGGCAGCGGCACGCACTCGACCAGCACCGTCGGGCTGCCGCCGGGCACGCCCCGCGTGATGCGCTGCGTTACCCAGTAGTCGCCATTTTCCTCCAGCAGCGGCAAGTTCGCCTCAAGCACCTGCATCGTGATGTCCGCGAACTGCTGCTTGCTCAAGCCCGGCTCCATACGCAGGTACTTCAAGGAGTTGAAGAAGCGGTCAAGATGGTCGCTCAGTTTGAATATCTTGCCGTTGAATGTGCGCGTGGTGTCGAACACTGCGTCGCCGTACAGGAAGCCCCTGTCGCGCACCGAAATCTTCGCCTCGCTCTCCGGAATTATCTCACCGTTCAGATATACGACCCGTTCTTGCGTCATTGGTAATTACCTTTCGATTTTGGGATTTATAGAGTCATTGCGCGCTGCGAGAGTGTAGATTTGGCAGGACGCTTGTACATCCATAGGATCACTGTTCTGCAAAAATGTCTTCTATGATGATAGATGCAACAGCACCGATAAATGCCTCTTCGCAATTGACAGGTCTAGTTTCGGAAGACATCACGCTATCATTCGCCGCTTCCAAAACTTGAAGCACGGACACTTCAGTTTCGCTATCGTCTCGGAATGTGTCCCGCGTCTTGATAGCCATATCTAAGACGTCATCTTCACTTGTCAAGAAAGAGCACGCATATGCGATTGACTGAATTAAGTACTCCGCCCTCTTGGCGTAGGCGGCCTGCCCGTCAATGGCGACGACTTTCTCACCAAGCGTTTGGGGGGCAGTATCTTGGCAAGCAATGCACATCAGCACAGACATGACGGTGAGAACTAAGACAAGCCTAACAATTCCGTTGCTCATCGCACAAAGCACTTTTCTTTTCGTCCTTTACATCTTGTCTATCACTGTCAGTTCGATTGGTTAAAGTCGCGGAAGCGATACCCCACATTCCAGATAGTCTCGATGTACGGGTGCTCGGCGTCCTCGATTTTGCTGCGCAGCCGCCGGATGTGCACATCCACTGTGCGCGTGCCGCCGAAGTAGTCGTAGCCCCAGATGCTGCTGAGCAGCGCATCGCGCGAATATACGCGGCCCGGGTTCGTCGCAAGCAGACGCAGCAGCTCGTACTCCTTGAAACGCAGGTTCACGCGCTTGCCACGCAGCGTTACCTCGTAGGTGGACGGGTTGATGACGAGGTTACCCGCGCGTATCACATCGTCGTCTTCCTGATCGCGGTTGCGATGCAGCGTCAGCTTGACGCGCGTAACCATCTCTTCCGTGTCCGGCGGGCTGAGCGCGAAATCGTTCACGCCAAGGTCCAAGTCGAAGTCGATGATCATTTCGGCTGGCACAAGCGCGATGACGGGCAATTTCATCGACTCGCAGCGCTCTATCGATGCCTTCGTGGCGGCAGGAGACAGCGTATCAAGGTCCAGAACTGCGATGTGCGGCAGCGCGGCGGCGTCAAGCGTGTCTATGTCCGTGATGCGTTCGACCAGCAGCACTTCGATGCCCTCGTCGTCTAGGGCGTCCAGCCATTCATCCTGCGGCGCGCTGTCTTGCAACGGATGTGATCTCACCATAGCCCGGGCGCTTCCCTCCGCGGCGACCGTGTACATTGTCCCTTCCCACTTGATGAGAGAAGGTCAGGATGGGGGGTGAACCTATACATGCTCACCGTCAAGTGTTCGCCTACACTTGAAATCCACCATTGAATATATGCCATTACGCCGTGTCGGTTCAAGTGCGGGGGGTGCCGGTACGGGGTACGCCGCCGAAGCGCAGGCGCAGCAGCCCTTTGACATCTTCGATAGCAGTGCCGAGTATCTTTACGCGTGTGTCGGGGTCGTCGGTCCAATGGACGGGGATCTCTCGAATCTTGAAGCCGTTCGCCTCCGCAAGGATGAGCAACTCGGTGTCGAAGAACCAGCGGTTGTTGCGAATCAGCGGCACGAGCGCATCGACAGCGCGGCGGCTGACTGCCTTGAAGCCGCACTGCGCATCGCGGAAGCCGGTGAAGAACATCGTGCGAAAGAGCATGCTGTACCCGCGCGATGTGATTTCGCGCTTGAGCGGACGCAGTTCAACGCGCGCGCCCTTCATCAGCCGCGACCCGATGGCAATGTCATATCCGCCATCAGCAATAGCGCCGACCAACGGCTGCAATGCCGCTAGGTCTGTCGATAGGTCAACGTCCATATACGCCACAATGTCCGCCTCGGATGCAAGCCAAGCCGTGCGCAGCGCAAGCCCACGCCCGCGCTCCTCGAGGCGGAACGGCGACACACCGGGATACTCGTCTGCCAACCGCGCCGAAACCTCCGGCGTGCCGTCATCCGATCCATTGTCCGCGATCAGAATGCGCCAGTCATAGGCGCTGAAGTTCGCGGAAAGGTGAGCGTGAAGCACGGGTATGCTTTGCGGCAGGGCGCGCTCTTCATTTAGCACCGGGATCACAATGTCAATGGATTTTTGGGTCATAATTCGAGCGTTCTTCTCAATGCATTCGAAGACGTAATGCGTCAGCATCGCGGCAAGTTAAGAATCTTCCCTCTAATGGGTAAGGCTAGGGTGGGGGCAAAATCAAATTAAGAACAAGAAATTTACCCACTTCATTCCATACCCTAATTTCCTTGCGTCTAATGCCTAAAGTGCCGCGTCCCCGTAAACAACATCGTCATCCCATGCGTATTCGCCGCTTCGACAACCTCGTCGTCGCGGATGGAGCCGCCGGGCTGCGCGATTGCCGTTATGCCACCCGATGCCGCCATCTCGATGTTGTCCGCGAACGGGAAGAAAGCGTCCGACGCGAGAACGCTGCCCTGAGCCTTGTCCTCGGCGATGCGCAGCGCAAGATGAACGCTTACGACCCGGTTCGGCTGCCCCGCGCCCATGCCGACGAGCGTGTTGTCCTTCGCCAGCACAATGGTGTTGGACTTGATGTGCTTAGCCGCCTTCCACGCAAATTCTAGGTCGGCGAGTTCGGCGTCCGTAGGCTGGCGTTCGCTGACGACTTTCCAGTCCACAGCGGACTCCGCGATTTCGTCTGCCTGCTGCACCAGCGCGCCGCCAGACACGAGGCGCACATCCAGCCCTTCCTGCGGGCCGGACGCCGCCGCGACTTCGAGCAGGCGCGTTCTGCGGCGGCGGCGTAATATGTCGAGCGCGTTCGATTCATAGCCGGGCGCGATGATGATATCGAACAAGACACCCCGCATCGCTTGCGCCGTTGCCGTCGTCAGCGCGCGATTGAACGCGACAATACCACCGTAAGCCGACACCGAATCGCCCTCGAACGCGCGGCGATACGCCGTGGGTTGGTCATCGTGGACGGCGAGACCGCACGGGTTCGTGTGCTTGATGACGGTCGCTGCGGGCTGCGTGAAATCGGCGACAACGCGCCACGCGGCATCGGCGTCGAGGTAGTTCGTGTACGACATATCGATGCCGTGCAACTGCTTGGCGCGCACGATACCGCCGCTCGACAGCGGCGCGGCGTAGAGTCCGGCGCGCTGGTGCGGATTCTCGCCATAGCGTAATTCTGTAAGACGGCTGAAGCCGAATGTCGTCTCGTCCGGCTCCAGCGCATCACTGCCGAGATACTGCGATATGGTCGTGTCGTACAGCGCGACATGCTGGAACGCCTTGCGAGCGAGTGAGCGCCGCTCGTCCTGCGTCAGGTCTTCGCCCGACGCGAGGCGCTCGCCAATCCAGCCGTAGTCCGCGGGATCGACCACGACGATCACATGCGGGAAGTTCTTCGCAGCGCCGCGAATCATCGTGGGTCCGCCGATGTCGATGTTTTCCAGCGCGTCAATCAGCGTCGCGTCCGAACGACTCACTGTGTCCACGAATGGGTACAAGTTACTGGCGACAACATCAATCGTCCCGATGCCATGTTCCGCCAGCTGTGCGTTATGCTCAGCGATGTCGCGCCGCGCCAGTATGCCGCCGTAAATCTTCGGATGCAGCGACTTCACCCGCCCGTCAAGAATCTGCGGAAAGCCGGTAATGTCCTCGACATGCCGCGCAGGCATTCCTGCGCTGGCGATAGTAGCCTGCGTGTTGCCCGTGCTGACGAGTTCGTGTCCGCTGTCGTGCAGGGCGCGGGCGAAGTCTATGATACCGGTCTTGTCGTACACGCTGAGGAGCGCTTTCAATATGTCCTCCTATATTGGCCGAGTCTAAGGTGATGCATCGGAATTTTCCATCCAGTATCGCAAGGCGATGCTGAGACATGCCTCCGTCCAATTGATGAATCTGGGACTAACTTCTTCGGCAGAGTCATTCCACGTAAAGGTGAACGGGGCGACAGTGCAGTTATAGAAAGGAGCATTGCCTATGGAAGACGTGATTAGTTCTGGATGGCGCTGGCTGGAATACGGTATAGGGCCCTGCATTTCAGCAAAGGCAGTTGCTGCCATTACGCCCGTGGAATGAGATGTATGCCCTATGTGGAATAAGGAAATTACGAACAACATTCGTGGGGCAAGTCCTACATTATGTGTCTCCAAGTCCAATTCTATTGTGTAAATATACTCGTTGAAGTTGACGCTATATTGAAGTTTCTTAGATATTTCATGCATGTGGGCATTGTATTGGTGAAAGTAGTGTCCAGAGGTATGTCCCGCTCTTACATCAGGGCTCACAAATAGGTTGACTTCGACGAGCTTATTCTGAATATTCTGAGCTTTCTCAGATAGATAAAATTCCGCCGATTCCTGTAGTTTAACTGCAACTTCGTTCACGCGACTCATCTGGTGTGATTCAGAAGCTTGCCGCAACCCGGCGCGTTCTACGATACTGTCAATAACTTCGTCAACCAGATCGCTCGGCGCGAGTGCTTGCACGACAACGGTTTTTTCCAAGTTGACAAACAAGCTTATGAGGTGTTTCAGATTCCCAGCGTCGGCTTGCTCAAGGGCGTCAATGTATTCTGTCCTGTCATCGCGTGATATGACAATTGGGAAGTACCTGTTCTTCACTAGATGCCATGTGAGGATAGCCCTGCCCACTCTGCCGTTGCCATCAGCGAATGGGTGAATCTGAGTGAATCTATGGTGGAGCCAGGCAGCGAGTATAAGTGGATGGCAACCCTCGCTGTCGTATCCCTCATACATGGACAAGAGGCTGTCAAGTTCGCTCTCTACCTGCTCGGGTGGGCAGTATTCATGCACGGTACCGTCTGACCGGGTTGGGTTATTCGGCTGATTCTTGAATTCACCTCTATTGAGCGTCGCCTCAAACCTTTGTCCAAATTGGTTGACGGCGGTATGAGTGTCTTGGCTCCTCAGTATCTGTGAATGGAGAGACAGGATGAAGGTTTTGGAAAGTGGACGCCTCTGCTCAATCCAATAATTCACCGATGCTACTGATTCCTGATGGTCTTTGAGGACTTGCACAAGTTCAGCAGGCTCTTTGTTCGTGGAGCCGCGCGATATGTATTCGGTGGCGATTCCGCGCTCGATCAGAGTTTCCGTAACGCCACTGTCCAAGTCGTAGATGCCTTCGATGATGCCTGTTTCGATGGACCACCTTCTGGTTAGGCGGTCGGTGAAGGCTTTGTAGGCGTTCGTATTGGAACTTTCAACCTCCTGCTTGATGCGCAGCCATTCGCGCTGAAGCGAGTCAATCTCTCCGAAGTCGTAGGCTTGACTAGCAGAGTCGATAGGCTCTATTGGCTTCCACTTGTGGAAAATCTTTGGGGTATTGTCGGTATCCGCTGCCATTTGCATCTGTGCCAGTGTCTGTTTAGTCCAATTCACACATGCAAATTATACGATACTCACGCGCTCGTTGTTTGTGTCTAGGGATACCTCGCCAACTACTTCGGCGGTTGGAATACCTGCGAGAACAGCATCCACCTCCGTCTGATCGCACACTAGTGCCATGCCGATGCCCATGTTGAAAACGCGGTACATCTCGGCGCGGGATATGGCGGCGCGCTCTTGCAGCAGCGTGAATATCGGCGGAACGCGCCATGCCGACGAGTCGAACCGCGCAGCCGTTCCATCGGGCAGGATGCGCGGCATGTTCTCGATTAGCCCGCCGCCTGTGATGTGCGCCATGCCCTTGATGTGCGGCTGTGCGGCGCGCGCGGCATCGACATACGACGGATGCGGCAGGAGCAGCGCGTCTCCAAGCGTTACGCTATTGGTTGTGCCACGGGCGAGTTCGGGGACGACTTCTTGCAGCGGCGCAGGGTCGTCGTCCAGTCCTAGCGCGTGACGCACCAGCGAGTAGCCATTCGTGTGTAAGCCGTTCGACGGCAAGCCGATGATGATGTCGCCGGCGCGAATGTCGCTGCCGTCGAGTATGGCATCGCGTTCGACCGCGCCGACCACGAAGCCCGCCATATCGAAGTCACCGTCTGCGTACAAGCCCGGCATCTGCGCCGTCTCGCCGCCGATTAGGGCGCAGCCCGCCTGTTCGCAGGCGCGTGCCATGCCTGCTATCAGCGCTTCCACCACGCCGGAGTCTAGTTCGCCCACGGCAAGGTAATCCAAAAAGAACAGAGGCTCTGCGCCGCACACGATGATGTCGTTGATGCAGGCGTTCACCAAGTCTTCGCCGATAGTATCATAGCGGCTCATCATGATAGCTAATTTCAGCTTCGTGCCCACGCCGTCCGTGCTCGACACCAGCACGGGGTCATCGTAATCCGTAAGCCTGTACAGCGCGCCGAACCCGCCAACGCCGCCAAGCACCAGCGCACCGTGTGTCGGCGCGACAATCGCCTTGATGCGATCCTTGATGTCCTGCGCGGCGTCGAGATTTACGCCGGCGTCGCGGTAAGTCATCTGCTGCAATGCGCCTCTCCTGTATCGTCCAATGCCGTCAGTCCGTCCCGCGTCGCAAGCATGTGCAGCGTCTCCACCCAGAAACGGCGCTCACGCTCCTTGACGCGCTCTTCCAGTGATTCTAGCGTGTCGCCCGACAGCACGGGCACTTCGCACTGCGCCAGCGTATCGCCGTGGTCGTATTGCCCATCGACATGGTGGATGGTAACGCCGGTCACGGTTTCGCCGGCGTCCAAGACGGCGCGATGCACATTGCTGCCGTACATCCCCTTGCCGCCGAACTTGGGCAGGAGCGCCGGATGGCTGTTCAGCACGCGCCCGCCGTACCTGCCGAGTGTTACCGGACCGAGCAGTCGCATGTAGCCGGCAAGCAGCACAAGGTCAACATCGTGCGCCTCGAGTGTGCGGCAAATCTCGCCGTCCGGCGTGTGCGGATGCGTAACCGTGCTGATGTGAAACGCGGGTATCCCTTCGCTTCGAGCGCGTTCGAGCGCCCGTGAGCCGGAGTTGTTGCTGATGACCACGCAAACATCCGCATTCAGTTCGCCGCGCTTGCATGCATCAATGATAGCCTGCAAGTTCGTGCCGCCGCCGGATGCTAGGACGCCAATCCGCATCGCCGCTACGCCTCGAGCGCCAGCTTGTCCATTTCCAGCTGCACGGGGATGGGATATTCGCCGGTGAAGCATGCCATGCAGAGCGCGTTTCGCTGCAAGCCCACGGCGTCCACCAGCGACTCGTGGCTGAGGAAGCCTAGCGAGTCCGCGCCCACATAGTCGCGGATGTCTTCAACACTCATGTTGGCGGCGATAAGCTCCGGGCGAGTCGCCATGTCCACGCCGAAGTGGCAGGGCGACACTATCGGCGGAGCGCATATTCGCAGATGCACCTCGCGCGCGCCGCCGCGCCTCAGCAGGTTGACCACATGCGGCGTGGTCGTGCCGCGCACTATGCTGTCGTCCACCACGACGATGCGCTTGCCGCTGATTATCTCCGGCAGCACATTCAACTTCAGCCGCACGCCAAGGTCTCGAAGCGATTGGTCGGGCTGGATGAATGTGCGTCCGACATATCGATTCTTCACCAGCCCTTCGGCGTATGGGATGCCCGACGCTTGCGAATAACCGACAGCCGCTGCGATGGCGGAGTCCGGCACGCCGATGACGAGGTCTGCGTCAGTCGGATACTCAGCGGACAGCGCCGCGCCCATCGCGGCGCGAGACGAATGCACTAGCCTGCCTTCGATAGTGCTGTCCGGCCGTGCGAAGTAGATGTACTCGAACACGCATCCGGCCGAGACCCTGCCGTTGTCCGGCGCGCGCTTGTAGATCGTGCGGAGACCGTCTGCATCGACGAGCACCGCCTCACCCGGTTCCACATCGCGCACGAAATCCGCGCCGATGTGGTCGAGCGCGCAAGATTCTGACGCCAGCACCCACCCGCCGCTGAGTCTGCCGATGCACAGAGGCCGCACGCCAAGCGGATCACGAATGCCGATGAGTTCCGTGGGCGTCATCACCGTGAGCGAGTACGCGCCCTTTAACCTGCGCATGCAGTATGCGATGCGTTCCTGCCAGTCCAGACCCGGCGCGTGCGCCAAGAGGTGCGCGATAATCTCCGAGTCGTTGCTGCCGTGGAACTCCACCCCCCAGTCCGCGAGGTCTTCCTTCAGCTCGATGGCGTTAATGACATTGCCGTTGTGCGCGAGCGCGAGGTTGACCGCCGCGCTGACGGAGCATATCGGCTGCGCGTTGTCGATGACGCTGCCGCCGGTGGTGGAGTAACGAGTGTGCCCAATGGCTATGTGGCCGGGCAGCTGGGCGATGTCTTCTTCCTGAAACGCCTGCCCGACAAGCCCCATCGACACACGAGTGTTGATGCCCTCGCCCGTGCTGGACGCGATGCCCGCGCTCTCCTGCCCGCGATGCTGGAGGGCGTAAATGCCGAAGAAGGCGTGCCGCGCGACATCCTCGCCTTCAGCGTAGATGCCAACGATACCGCAAGCCTCTCGCGGATAGTCGTCTCGCGGGGCAGCGGAAGTCGGATGATGGGCGGTATCGCGGTTCATAGTCATCCCCGCTCAATGGTGCATAGCGTAGCAATGGGCGAATATGCCAATGGTTACGCCTGCGATGTTGAAAGCATGTTACACCGTCGGTTCAATATCAGTATAGGCGTGGGCGGCGATAAAGGCAATGCGATTTTGGGGCGAAACGGACGACATGGGACATGGATGTATAGGATAGAGGGGACGAAATGATTGCAATGCAATCATGGTACAATGGCGCAACATTGCATATGGGAGGTCGATTATGGCGAGCATTACCGTGCGTAACCTAGACGAAGGATTGAAGCGACGCCTGCAAATCCGAGCAGCGGAAAATGGCAAGTCTATGGAGCAGGAAGTCAGGGACATTCTCAGGGCGGCGCTGGATGAGGAATCCCAATCAGGCAAGGACTTTGTCTATCGAATACGCGCCAGGTTCGCCGAACTTGGCGGCGTTGAACTGGAATTGCCGCCGCGCGAGCTTGCGCGCGAGCCTCCCAATTTTGATTGGGGCTGCGAACAATGATTGTTCTTGACACCAATGTTGTGTCGGAATGGATGCGCCCGGCTCCATCCGATGCTGTTATCGAATGGATGACAAGACAAATACCGACTGATTTGTACCTTTCCACAATAACGGAAGCGGAGTTGCGATTCGGCGTCGAGCTACTTCCGGCGGGCCGTCGGCGAGAAAGGCTACTTTCCGCAATAGAAGTAACGATTGGGGAAGACTTCGCGGGCCGTATTCTTCCATTTGACAGCGCTGCCGCCCAAGCTTACGCGGTGATAGCCGCCACGCGACGCTTCGCCGGAATGCCCGTGAAGCACTCCGATTGCCAGATAGCGGCGATTGCGCGCGCCATAGGTTGGAGCGTCGCAACGAGAAATGTGAGGGATTTCGAGGGTTGTGGCGTTGATGTCATCGACCCATGGTCGAACGACTGAGAACTTGCTCCTACTCCGCCACTATCGGCTGCGAGATTATCCACAGACTTACGGCGGTATAGAAGACCATCAGCGCAAGCATCGGGTACTGCCCTCGCAGAGCCAATCTGTGGCTGGGCGCGCGCCGTATGGCTATCGTGTGTGCGATATAAACTGATACGATGTGCCCCACGACTATCGCCGCTATGGACACTATCCACGCGAATTTTGTGCTTATCACGGTTGGGTCGATGCGATAGCCGGCAGTGCCGAAGATGTCCCAACCGAAGCCGAACGGGTCGGACGCGAGCGGGATGATGAGCTGCCCTTGTACCAGCAGCAGCGACAGGAAGTGCGCCATGTTGTACGCCAGCGCAATCGGCACCAGAGAATAGACATACGCGCGTGCCACTTCTGTCACCGACTCGCGCTCGCCGCCCAGCGACCGTATGCCGATGCAAAACAGCAGGTATATGCCAAGGAACAGCAGCGGTATCAGCACTACGCCTAGCGTGTCCACTACGCTCACGCCGCCCGGTCCGAGCAATCGCAGCCCGATTGTCTGCACCGCCAACCAGTTCGTCGTCTCCTGCAAGCCGTCGAACGAAACGGCTGCGAGCGCGAGCACCACGAAAGCGCAAGCCTGCCACGACACACGACCGGCCGGCACCAGACCCACCGCCCACGGACGAAGATTGAACTGCTGTCGCTCCGGTTCGGCGCGTTCAAAGTATTCATAGCAGTCCACGCAGCCGTCCCCGTCGGCAAATCCTCTAGTGCCACGATTCTCATCGACGCTGCCGCTCGACTTATCGGACTTGCATCCGGCGCAATCGGCGCGTACGACGCGCACCTCCGTCGGCGAGAATCGCGCGAATATGCCGAACAGCACCGAAAACGGATCGCCGTATCGCAGCCAAACATGCTTGCCGAACAGCACCATGCCACCGAATGTGTACACAGAATACAACACGATAATGACCGCCAGATGCGCCGGCACGATGGCAGCGGGATACACATTCTCCAGCCAGACGAATATCAGGAATGTGAAGAGCGCGGGCAGCATGTCCCAGCCTTCCGGATACGGTCGCGGCTTGGGCATTCCCGCACCTGCTCGTTGCAGCAGCCACTCGGCGAACTCAAACAGCGCCTTCCACGGATTCATCAGCATCCACAGGTTGCCGAACAGCGAGGATATGTAACCCAGCCCAACCCACCAGATTATCCAGATGAAGGTAGGCGCGATGTTTTCCAGCGGATTGTCGCTGCCGAACAGTGTCGCGGCGAAGACCAGAGCAAGCAGCAACACCGACAGCACGCGCGCCACCATCGCCTTGATTCTTGAAGTCAGCCGCACGCCGGGCAACGGCAACGCGAGCAGATTGAGTCGCGGGTAGCGATACGCCGCGCTCCCACCACGCAGGAACAGCCCGATGACCACGAACGACAGCGCCACGGTAGCCGCCGCGCCTGCCATAAAGTAGCTCAGTGGTATCGGCAAATCATACCGCTGCCCGAATGCGTGCGCGTACACGGGAACGGGGGCTAACAGGAACAGCAGGATGGATAGGACAAGTAGAGTGTGAAGGAATTTATTCATAGCGCAAGTGTAGTATCCTGCCCATCCTGTATATCAAGACGATTCACAAATGCAATTTATACCTGTCATTTGCGGTTTATACCTGTCATTTCGAGTGAAGCGAGAAATCTAAAGTCGGAAACAGGTTTGCATGCAACGAATTTCAGATTCCTCACTGCGTTCGGAATGACAACATTAGGGATTTGCGAAATCGTCTCGTATATCAATGTTAGTTGCGATGTCAGTTACCGATTTTGCTCGTCGGCTTGCGCGCGGATGAAGTTTATGATGTGCCATATCTCATCCTCGGTCAGGCGGTCGCTCAACGCTACCATGGATGTGCCTTCGATGCCGTCACTGACAAAGCGGAACAATTCCGCGTCGCCGTGCAGAGGCACATGTATCGATAGGTCTGCGGGCGGCGGCTCCAAGCCTATGCCTCCGGGTCCGTCACCGAGTCCATGCTCGCCGTGGCAGGTCATGCAGTGGCGTTCGTAGTTGGCTCGCCCGGATGCCACAGAGTCTGCGGTCGGCGGAATCGGGTTGCGCACGATTGCCTGCGTTTCGGATGCCGCTTGCGCGCTTATGAGCAGCCACGCCGCCATGACGAACGCCACCGCGCCGACAGCCATCGTCAGTGCGCCCGTGCGGTTGTACCAGCCGCCCATCGGTATGCCCGCCGCGAGGAACACGAAGCCCAATATGCCCAAGACTATGGCAAGGTACAAGCTGCCTCGCGCCGTATCGGGCGCGATCGCCGCCGCGCCGCCTGCGTTGCCGGCTGCTGTGCCTAGCTCGAAACGGAATGCGGCGCGCGCGTCGAATGCGTCCGGCCGCTGCACAAGAATCTCCGCCTGATACGCTCCGGCGATGCTGATTAGGCTATCCGAGAGAATGTATTCACCACCGCCGATATTCTCGGCAGGCACCGACGCCTCGCCTAAATCGGCATCGAGATACGACACGCGCAGCCGCACATCGGTCGCGTCGTCTATCGGCTCGCCCAAGCGGTCGGTCAAGCTGATGGTGAAGGTGTTTTGCCCCACACTTGCAGGATAGATGTTCAGCAATATTTCAGTGCCGTCCGCCGTGTCCGCAAAATCCAATCCCTGCTGTTCAGACGCGAGCATACGTGACGCCACCTGCCGCGCCGGTTCAAGAGCCGTCAGGAAGCCAACGACCAGCAACACCAGCGTGGCAAGCACAATCTCCGCTATGACGGTGCGCCGCAGCCAGATTGCGGCGCGGCTGTTGCTGCGAAGTCGGGGCACGACCCATATCAGGTTGACCGCGCCGACCAGCAGCAGCGCAGCGACAATCGCAACTTTCGCCGTGAGCGCGCTGCCGTATGGCGTCGCGAGCGCAGCGAACTCGGTTACCTGCGCCCAGGCGCTGTACACGCCGGTGATGCCCAGCACGATGACGCTGAGCGCGGCTGCCGCGGAGAATCGCCGCAAAATCCGCGATAGGGCAGTGCGCCGTGCCGTCTCCGATATGCCGCCGATGAACAGCGGCGTGTTCGCTATCAACTGCATCAGCCCGCCGACCCACACTGCGGACGCCGTCAGATGCAGCACATCGTTGAGCAGCGCGTATCGGGCTATCCCCAGCGTGGCGGCTGCGTGGCTTGTCAGGCTTATAGTCAGCAGTATGCCCAACGATGCAAGAAGCGCAAGCAGCAGCACTATGTTTATCAGCCGTGCCTGCACATGTCCGCGCAGGAATTGCACGACAAGCGGCAGCAAGAACAGCGCCGCCACGACAACGCCAAGCCCTGCGCGGTACATCCAGACCCTGCCCCAATCGGTGTTCTGCACCAGTTCGATGGCAGGCGCGCCAATCGCTGCAGCAGGTTCGATGCCGAATGCCGTGGCGGCTTGCACAAGCAACTGCACCACGGACGCGCCTAGAAACGCGATGAGGGCAAGCCACATCAGTCGCTGAGAGCGCGACCGAAGGCGCGGGCGCAATCTGCCGAGTGGCGATCGCGTACCGGCAGCGACAAGCACCGGCGCGGACACCAGCAGCTCGAAGACCAGCCCGCCGGTCAGCGTCAGCACGCTCAGCAGCACGATCCAGCGAATGAATGGATCTTCCGGCGATTGCAGCAACGGCTGTTCGGCATTGTCCGGAGACATCGCGCTCGCGGTTATTGGCTCGCCCACCGAGAACACGAACGATCCGCGCAAAGTATGCCCGTCAACGGTGGAAAGATTGCGCCAAGCGACCGTGTAAGTGCCGTCGGGCAGTTGCGATAGGCTGACGGACATAATCGTCGAATCGTTGGCATCAACCACGCTGTCTTTGCCATCCACGCGCACGCCCGCGCTGTTCAGCACGCGAATCTCGCTAAAGTCCGGTTCCATCGGCTCCGTGAACCAGATGACAACCCGCTCCGGCGCTACATCCAGCGTCGAATTACCCGCCGGCTCCGAGCGCACCAGATTAGCATGCGCCTCTACGACCTGCGATTGCACCGCAAGCCCAACAACGCAAGCCAAAACCAGCGCCAGCCCAAACTTCAAGCGAATGATGCTACTCATTACTCACTACATTCCACCACGAAATGCGTCCAATTCCCAATTCAAAGCGGCAATATCCACAATCTCGCGCATCCGTTGACTGTCATTTCGAGTGAAGCGGGAAATCTGAATTCGTTGCTATCCATAATTTTAGATTCCTCACTGCGTTTTGGAATGACAACGATAAGGGAAGAGCAGGAAGGGGGATGAAAGACCGCCGCAAGCCAGTCGAAGCCGGCGCTACACAAGCAATCTTCCACCCACATCACATCACTGCATCATCAATTGCTAATTCCTCCGCCGCAGCGCCGCAAACGCCCCGACCACGCCTACCACAATACCAACCGCGCCGACCGCTATGCCAACCATCGCCATCGTAGTTGCGCGGACGATGCCGTTCTGCGCATCCATCGCGGCTGCCTCGATTCGCAGGGCTGCATCTTGCGCTTGCTGCGCGGAGTCTAGCGCGCCGCGAACTGCGGACTCTAACTCGCGGGTCGATGCCGCGCTGACCGGGAACTGCAAGTCTGTCGCGGGCTGCACATCGTCGAACCTGCCGGGGCCCGACTCGAAGCGCTCGTCAATCGGCACGCCTTCTATCTTCCCTTTGAAGTGGAACGCGTACTGCCCCGATGCGGTCGGGATGAAATTTGCCTTGTAGTAGCCGGGCTTGTCAAACTCCGCGTGCAGCGTCATCACGCGCGATGCGCCCGTCGGTATGTGCGTAACCTCGACCAGCAAAGTCTGCTCTATGCCCTCGACCGGCACAGGCTCTGCATGATGGTCGTCTTCAGGCGCGGCGACTTCGGATTCCATCGCGGCATGCGCGACTTCGGCGGCGTGTACATGCACTGTCGTTGACGCCTTCACGGTATCGCCGTCCCACGCGTATGGGAAGTGGTCGTTGGACACGAGCCGCACCTCAATCGCGTGCGTGCCCTCGCCAAGGTCGCCCACTTGAATCCAATCAGTGTACATCCGCGTGTAGTCTTCGCCGTTCACGCTCACAACAGCGTAGCCCTCGCCGGACTTGTGCGTGCCGCCAATGCTCTGTGGCGCGAATGTGAACCCGCGAGGCACAATCTGCAAATTGAACGCTCCGTCGGCTTC
Source organism: Chloroflexota bacterium (assembly GCA_009840355.1). Taxonomy (NCBI): domain Bacteria; kingdom Bacillati; phylum Chloroflexota; species Chloroflexota bacterium. The sequence continues at coordinate 100,363 of VXNZ01000009.1, read as the reverse complement.
AGCGGGCGCGTTCACATCGACCGACATCGCGGAATCCGCGTCCACCGGCGCCGCATGTCCGATTCCCATGCCATGCGAATGTGATGCCTCCGGCACGGTTATCGTCTCGATTGCTTCAAGATGCTCGCCGTTGTAGGTCATCTCGTTATGCGCGTTCGCATTCAGCGTAACGCGCAATTCGCGCTCGCCCGGTTCCAAGCCTGTCAAGTGGTAGTGTGGACCGTACATTCGGCCGACCTTCACCCCGTCCACATAGACATGCCCGTGCCCTTCGCCATCGACATTCGCGCCGTCCACATTCTCGGGCGTCCAGCGAAATCCGTCCGCCGTCAGGCTGATGTTCACGCCGCCATCGTCTTCGACATTGGCAACCATCTGTACGCTGATAGGCACAGAGGATTCTATCGCGTCATGGTCGTGCGCCGAGTGATCGTGGTCAGCGTGGTCGTCTTCAGATGCTTCTTCATGCACATCTTCCCCGTGGTCGTGCGCGGAATGGTCGTGCGCGTCTTCTTCCGCCGGCTTTGTAACCCGCAGCGACACGCCATTCAGCAAGCCTTCGTATGCGGGTTCGACGAGAAAACCGACGACAAAGTTAAAGCCCTCGACTTCGTCTTCACGCGATTCGTGCGCCAGCGCCGTTCCCAGCGACAGCGCGAGAAAGAGTAGTGCCGCCAAAGCGGGCAAGAGTTTCTTCGTCACGGATGTCCCTCCAATTCGTTCTGTCTGCAATCCGAATGCGTCAGGACGACCTGCTCCTGCGCCTCTCCCTGATGTACATCCGCACCGCGAGCGCGACCACCACAATGAACGCCATCAGCGCGACGAGCGTTACGATGCCGGTCAATGGGTTCGGCGTGGTTACCTCGACAGGGAAATCCGCCGTCGCCGCGCCTGCCGTCGGGCTATCCACGCTCACAGTGAACATCCACAAGCCCGTCCTATCCAGCACGATGGGCTGCTCGGTGTCGTAATAGCCGGGGTAGTTCTCCGAATCCGGGTCAGGGTTAACAGTAATCGGTCCAATCTCCGGTTGCCCCGCTTCATCCTGTGCGGATTCCGCTTGACTTGACTGCGATACGCTTGCCACTGTCGCGTTTGCCGGTGTCGCATTAGTCTGCGCCGCATCTATCGGCGTGCCTGATTCGTCCACAGGGATGGGGGCCACCGCAGTTACGACCACATCCGCGCCTAGCACGGGCGTCTCGGTCGCGGTCTCGGTGAGCAGGATGGACAGGTAGAAATTACCCACGATAGGCGATGGCGGAATCTTGCCGAGCGCAATCTCGTATTCGCCTGCAATGCGGCGGTCGAACTCCACGACGCGCCCATTTGCGGACACCTGAGACGCGGCAATATGCACAGCCGCGACCAACGATAAGCATATAAGGAATGCGCCTACGACGGCTATCCGAACCATTTGATTTGGCAAATCAGGCAGAACCTCACGCTGCTCCGGACGGTTTTGCGAACACTCCATTCCCCTTGAGGGGGAAGGTTAGAGAGAGGGCAAGATATGCCTCCCCTTGTACGAAATGAAATCGCTGCGTATTCGTAGCCGCCGGCATTCGTTGACGGATGTTAATCAAGAAGGAAATCGGCAAAAGCTGCCGTCAAACGAGCGCAGGTGGTCTATGCGGAATATGGGGGATATGCTGCCGCGCGGCTGCGTTCTGCGCCGGCGGAAGTATAAAGACGGAGGTTGGCTGGTACTGCCGCAGCGCCGCAGCGTCCACGTCCATGTGCGATGCCACGATGGTCGCCGCGATCCCCGCTTCGCTCTTGTACAGCGCGATGGGCGTGTCGCCGCTCGGCGCTTTGCGCGGGCGTGGATGATAGTGGAACGCCGACTCGAAGGCATGGATATGCTCGCCGACCGCGCCGAAATGCAGGTGTCCGGGCTGCCGCTCTGCGAAGTGGTGGTCGAGCGCCGGTCCCGCCAATGGCGCGAGAATTGCCGCGACCGCCACAAGCGCGAACACCGAGCCAATGCTCCTGATTGCCTTTCTATACCTCATAGCACCCCGATTATAGCACGCCGCCGCCTACACCATCCTATATCTCCCCATTGGGTGCATCTCGGTTATTCTTGTCATTTCGAGCGCAGCGAGAATCTGAAAGCGCTGACTGGTGGCAGACCTTATTTTTGCCTAGATTTTAGACCCTTCACTCCGTTCAGGGTGACAGCCGAAAGTCCCTCAATCAGGGCTTTTCGCAGGGCATTTCGGTTATAGTGAGTTGCCCACAATCCGTTCGTGGTGAGCCTGTTGAACCACGAGGGCGCAAACCTGCGTATCCGCCTTGGAAACGCTCAGAGCCTGCCCCTGTGAAAGCAGGGGGCAAACAGAAAAGGACTATTAGGCGAGAAAACCCAAAAGCCCCTGTATCGTACATCCTGTTAATTAATTACAAGCGCCAGCGCCTCGTCCAACTCCGCGCGCGTGGTGAACGCCTCGAACTTCGCGCGTATCACGCCATCGCCATCGATGATGAATGTCCATGGCTCGCTGGGCAGCCCCCATTCTTCGACCGTCGGCGATATAACCGCGTTCGTCAGGTCGCCTTCGATCTCGTGCGGATTATCGTACACTTCCACATGGATGAAATTCATCGTGTCCGCGTAGTCCGCCTTGACATCCTTGATGACATCGAGCTGCGGCCCGCAAGTCGCTGTCTGGCAGTACGCGGGCGTGGAGAATACGACCATCAGCGGCTTGCCCGTGTCGAGCGCATCCGCGATGGTCATCGAGTACAGGTCGGCGTCCGGCTCAAAGTCGGTCGTCAGGCGCTCGAAATCTCCTGCATACGCGAGCGTCTTGCTGATGCTGCGCGGCGCGGCAGTCCCAAGCGCAGGCGTGGCACTCGCATCGTTCACCAGCACACGCGCAGTCGCCGTGCGTTCATTGCCGTCCGCGTCCGTAATCACCGCGCCGATGCCCCATTCGCCCGCGCGGTCGAAGTTCAGCCGTGTCGTAAACACGCCGCGCGGCGTAACCGGCCAAGCTCGAAACACCGCGTCCACCACTTCTACGGGACCTTCCTGCCCACCATCCGGCGGCAGAAAGAATGTGGATACTTGCACTGAAGCATCACGCACCGGACCCGTCGCCGTGTCAATCACGCCGAACACCACGCGGTTGCCGCCCACGGCGAGATCGCTGGAAGCGAAGGCTAGGCGCAGGGTTTCGGGTGCGGTGGTTGGGGTAGGGGCGACGACGGGTTGCGCGGGACTGCTACAAGACAACATTAGGAAGATTATGGCAACCTGAAAAACAGCACGAACTGTAAAGTGACAACGCGAGTTATTCAACTATTTCTCTCATACGATCAGATACTTCTATTCTGTCAGGCATAGTTTATCCAAGGCACGTCTTCGTTGCCATTGATAATACTCGTTGATAAGTCATCCTCAGCCCGATAGCCCGCAGGTTGATTCTGGTTTCTTAGAATTCGCGCAACTAGACGAATCCTATCTGGCTTCGTATCTACCCAAGACTCGACCTCTTTTCTAAGCCACGAGAGCCAATGCCCTATAAAGCCTGGGAAATCGCTGCGGTCGTCAGTGACTAACAATTCACCTTTCTTTATATTTTGGCGAGGGAATACGATAGGGCATTGAGGTCTGCTTACAAAAGAATATCCATACCGAGAATAGTTATGGATATAGTGGTTGTTTAGTTCATGAGCAGGCACATCATTCCGAATTATCTCAATGGAATATGCTCCGACGCTGACTATCCTGCCAGATACGGCGGATTTCCTCAGGAAACCATTAGTTTTCTCAATAAACTCCTCAACAACATCGGAGTGCTTCGTCTTAGTCATTCCATCAATAGGCAATTTCAACTGTCTAAGTTCAAATTCGTGCCGAAAGCGCCATACGGCTGCCAACAGGTCATGAGATCTTTGCATTGTTCTATGATCGTAGCTATCGATATAGTCCCACGCCTCCCAGTCGTCCAGTAATGTATGCGCACGCCTCAAATGTTCTTGACAAGAACCCGTAATAATATCTAATGCTTCTCCGTAAACATCATGCTGAAGCCACTGAATACGAATGTCGCGGTCACCGCCAGCATCTCCCTGAAACATGCTTGAGACAATCACAGTATCTCCCGTAGAGGAATCAATCTTTGTTCAGGAAATAGAGAGCAACTTGTAATGTAGCATTTACTTAAATGGCAAAACCTATCTGCGGCTATTTTATCACGAAGAATTGCATATGCCCCAACTTGATTTGATTCATATCAACTCTACTGCTATACTTATATGCACTAGATTGCTTTAGTGCGCAACTATGCTTGATATGAAAGGGCGAAGAAGATGGTTTTGAGACCGGACGAATTCACGGATGCGGCGCGGCAGGCGCTGCACGACTCGCAGCAGATTGTGCAGCGGTACCGCCATACGCAGTGGGACGCGGAGCATGTGCTGATGGCGCTGCTCGAACAGCAGGGCGGCGTGGTCGCGGATGTGCTCGCCGCCATCGGTGCGGACGCAAGGCAGATTATGCAGCCGCTGCACGAGGCGATGGAGCGCACGCCCAAGGCGAACCAGCAGACGAACCAGATTTATCAGACGCCGCGCGCGAGCCAGCTCCTGTACAGCGCGAAGACCGAGTCCGAGCGGCTGCAGGACGACTACATCAGCGCCGAGCACCTGCTCATCGCGCTGACACAGAACGAACAAGACCCGGCGGCGCGGCTGCTCGCGGCGCACGGCGTAACGCGCGAAGCCGTCTATCAGGTGCTCCAAAAGATCCGCGGCGCGCACCGCGTTAGCGACCCGCAAGCCGAGAGCCGCTACCGCTCACTGGAACGCTTTACCATCGACCTGACGCAGCTGGCGACAGACGGCAATCTCGACCCGATAGTCGGACGCGACCAGGAAGTGGCGCGCGTGATGCAGACGCTCATCCGACGCACGAAGAACAATCCCGTACTCATCGGCGGCGCGGGCGTGGGCAAGACGGCGATCGCCGAGGGCTTGGCGCAGCGCATCGTGAGCGGCGATGTGCCGGACGAGCTGAAAGACCGCCGCGTTCTCGCGCTCGATATGGGCGGGCTGGTCGCCGGCTCCAAGTTCCGCGGCGAGTTCGAGGAACGCCTGAAAGCCGTGCTCGACGAGGTGCGCAAGGCTCAACGCGAGATTATCCTGTTCATCGACGAAATCCACACCGTCGTCGGCGCGGGCGCGGCTGAGGGCGCAGTCGATGCCAGCAACATGATGAAGCCCGCCCTAGCGCGCGGCGAACTGCAAGCGATGGGCGCGACGACCGAAGAAGAATACCGCAAGTACATTGAACGCGACGCCGCGCTTGAGCGTCGGTTCCAGCCGGTTCTGGTCGAAGAGCCGGACGAAGACACCGCCATCGAAATGCTGAAGGCGCTACGTCCACGCTACGAGGCGCACCACAAGCTGCGTGTCGATGACGATGCACTCAGCGCAGCGGTTCGCCTGAGCGCGCGCTACATCTCCGACAGGCTGCTGCCCGACAAGGCGGTTGACCTAATCGACGAGGCGGCGAGCAAGCTCCGCATCGACGCGCAGCTGCTACCGGCGCACTTGAAGGACGCGGAACACCAGCTGCGCCATCTCGCCGACGACGAAGCCGCCGCAGCCGAGCTTGCGGACTACGAACGCGCCGCGAAGATTCGCGCGGAACGCCTGCGGTTACAAGCCGAGTTCGACTCAGAACGCAGCGCGCACAACGGCGCTGACGGCGACCAAGATTACACTGTCGTCCGCGCGGAAGACATCGGCAGCCTTGTCGCCATCTGGACGGGCATACCCGTTGACCGCCTGCTGGAAAGCGAAGCGGACAAGCTGCTGTACATGGAAGAGCGCTTGCACGAGCGCGTCATCGGGCAGGATGATGCAATTGTGGCCGTTTCGGATGCGATACGCCGCGCTCGCGCCGGTCTTAAAGACCCGAATCGCCCTATCGGCAGCTTCATCTTCCTGGGACCAACAGGCGTGGGAAAGACCGAGTTGGCGCGCGCGCTAGCCGAGTACCTGTTCGACGACGAGCAGAACATGGTGCGCTTGGACATGTCCGAGTATATGGAGAAGCATGCCGTATCGCGTCTCATCGGCGCGCCGCCGGGTTATGTCGGCTACGACGAAGGCGGCCAGCTGACGGAAGCGGTGCGCCGCCGCCCGTTCCGCGTAATCCTGTTCGACGAGATCGAAAAGGCGCATCCGGATGTATTCAACGTGCTGCTTCAGATACTCGAAGACGGGCGGCTGACGGACGGGCACGGCAGAACGGTGGATTTCCGCAACACGCTGGTGATAATGACCAGCAACCTGGGCACGGCAGAGGCGAGCCGTCGCTCGGCAGGATTCGCCACCGGCGGGCAGTCCGACGAATCGCGCCTACGCGCGTCTGTTGACGATGCGCTGCGTCGCGCGTTCCGCCCCGAGTTCCTGAACAGGCTGGACGAGACCATTGTCTTCGATTCGCTGTCGCCGGAGCAGGTGCGTCGCATCGTGGAGTTGCTGCTCGCAGATACGCAATCGCGCCTGCAAGATCACGGTGTATCGATATACCTGACGGGTGAAGCGCTAGATTGGCTAGCCGATGCCGGCTTCGACCGCAAGTTCGGAGCGCGCCCCCTGCGCCGCGCCATCCAGCTGCACATCGAGAATCCGCTATCCATGTCCATAATCAGCGGCGAATACGCCGCCGGCGATGTTGTGCATGTGGATGCGGACGATGATGGATTGGCGTTCAGCAAGCAGAGCGTTGACGTCGCCGCTTAAGGACATACTCCCGCTCGTCCTTCGACAAATTCAGGGCGAGCGGTAAACTCCTATCCCGTCCATCAATAGCAGCTACTCCGTAAACATCGCCGCAATGTGGCGGCGCTGGATTTTGCCTGTGGCGGTGCGCGGCATGGTGTCGATGATGTACACGCGGTCCGGCACTTTGAACGCCGCCAGGCGCTCGCCGCAGTATTCGCGTATCGCCGCTTCGTCCGTGTCCGCTGATATAACGACCGCCGCCTGTACTGCCTCGCCGTACATCGTGTGCGGAACACCGAAGCACACCGCCTCCGCGACCGATGGATGCTCCAGCAGCGCGGCGTCCACCTCCAACGGCGAAATCTTCTCGCCTCCCCTATTTATCAGCTCCTTGATGCGCCCGGTCAGCGTCAGCGTGCCGGCGGCGTCGAGGAAGCCCTGATCTCCCGTGCGGAACCAGCCGTTAGTGAATGCCTCTGCGTTGGCGTCCGGGTTGTTGTGGTAGCCGTGCGTAACATTCGCGCCGCGTATCACAACCTCCGCGCGCCCGCCCGCACTCAGCAAGTTGCCGTCGTCGTCCATAATGGCTATGTCAACGCCCGTGCCTTTGCCAACCGTGCCGGGCATCCGATCGCCCGGAGGCAGCAGATTCGACGACATTTGGTGCGATGCTTCCGTCATGCCATACGCCTCGAGCACCGGCGCGCCAAATCGCGCTTCAAGCTGGTCGAAGACCGTAGGCGCGAGCGCCGCCGAGCACGAGCGTATGAACCTGAAGCTGCTGTGCGGCGCGTCTTCGTCGTCCGCGCGCGCCAGCAAAATCTGGTGGATTGTTGGCACGGCAGAGTACCATGTAGCGCCGCTGTCTCGCTGCTCGCCCCAGAACCGGCTCGCGCTGAATCGTGCCGGCACGACCAGCGAGCCGCCCGTGCTCAGCGTGGACAGCGACACCCCGATAAGCCCATGCACATGGAACAGTGGCATCACCACCATTGCGATGTCGTCCGGCGTCAAGCCGTATGTGTCGCCGATGTTCTTGATGGAAGCGGCGAGATTGCCGTGCGTCAGCGGCACGCCTTTCGGACGGCTGGTAGTGCCGGATGTGTGCAGGAACAGCGCCACATCGTCGGGCGATGGCGCGGGCGCGTCTCGTCGAGCCGCCAGCGTATCGCCGCCGCGCGACAGCACAGTGCGCCCTGCATCGTCCAACGCCGCCTCTATGGTCGGTACGCCTAGTTCCGCCGCAGCCTCGCGCGCAGGATGTTCGCCCAGCGGCAGTATCGCGAGCTGCGCCTCGGCGTCTTCCATATAAAACTTGAACTCGTCGGCGGTGTACGCCGGGTTCAGCGGCGCGGCGATTGCCCCTGCGCGCGCGACTGCAAGGAACACAACCATGAACTCCAAGCCGTTCGGGAGTGCGATGGACACGGCTCTGCCGGGCTGCATCCCCGCGCCGGCGAGCAATTCCGCAACTCGCTCAATCTCCTCGCCGAACTCCGCGTAGGTAACATTCGCGCCGTCCGGCACGCTGATCGCCATATCGGACGCGCTTCGTGGGTTCAATACGCTTGCAAGTGTACTCAATGGTCTGCTCCCGTTCTGTGTGCATCGAATTCTAACGCTGGCGTAGTCTAATTATCGCCGCCGGCGCCAACGGTTCCATTTTCCGATTCCTGCGCGCCTGCCGTTCCCAATGTGCCGCGTCCCTATACAACGGAAACGCCAGCATATCGGGGACTATAGCACGATGTTTCACATCCATCTTGTCTTCTCACCATTAGTGTTCCATGCCACTCTGCCCGCACTATGCTAACATTGTGCCCGGAACTAGCGGCACAAGCCATTGCAATGGAGAGCGACTCATCACCAGCATTGCCGTCAGCGGACTTAGCCATCGCTACAATACAGACGCGGGCAGCCTTGAAGTGCTGCGCGATGTGCGCCTTGATGTCGCACCGTCCGAGTTCGTATCGCTCATCGGGCCAAGCGGCTGTGGCAAGACTACGCTGCTGCGCGCCATCGGCGGGCTGACGGACGCATCGTACGGCACAATCTCGCTGTCCGGCATGACACCGCAGCAGTTGCAACAACACAAGGGCATTGGCTTCGTGTCGCAGGACGCGGCGCTGCTACCTTGGCGCACCGCGTTGGACAATGTGCGCCTGCCGTTCCAGCTCAACACCGGCTCCGGCGCTGCGGATTCGCTCGCGAACGCTGAGCAGACGCTGAACGCGGTCGGGCTTGCAGACTTCGCGGGTTATTATCCGCACCAACTCTCCGGCGGCATGCGGCAGCGCGTTGCGTTTGCAAGAGCGCTGGCATTCGGGCCGGACCTGCTGCTGATGGACGAGCCGTTGAGCGCACTCGACGAGATGACGCGCGAGGAGATGCGCTACGAATTGCTGCGTCTATGGGAGCGGCAGAGGCCGACCGTGCTGTTCGTCACGCACAGCATACCAGAGGCGGTCGTGCTGTCCGACAGGGTAGCTGTGCTGTCCGCCCGACCCGGCGAAATCGTCGGCGACATCGCCATCGACCTGCCGCGACCGCGCCGCCAAGATGTGGAGCGCTCGGAGCGCTTCTTGGATTACACATACAGGGTTAAGGATGCGCTTTCTAGTGGAGTCCCCGCTGCGACGCCGGCAGTCCGATAGCACGGACGCCAACGCCGCCTCAGGCCGTTCGTCGAGCGGGCGGCGACATCGTATTGCATCTCCATTCGGCGCGCTAGGCTACGTCCTGCCGCCCGCATTCGCCATCGCGGTCGCAGTGGTGATATGGGAGGCGTGGGTTCGCGCCGCCGGTGTCCCTGTGTACATCGTCCCTGCGCCAACTGTGGTCATCGCGCGGTTGTGGGGCGACTTCGGATTCTTCGTGCTGCACGGCGGCATCACGCTTGCGGAGGCGTTGGCTGGCTTCGCGCTCGGCGCTGCGGTGGCGTTCACCGGCGCGACGCTTATGGCGCACTCGCGCTTCTTGGAGCGCACGCTACTGCCCATTGCCATCCTCGTCAAGGTTACGCCGATAGTCGCGGTCGCGCCGCTGTTCGTCATCTGGTTCGGATTCGGCTCACTGCCCAAGGTGCTGATCGCCAGTCTGATAACCTTCTTCCCCGTGCTGGTGAACGCGATGGTCGGCTTGCGCGCGGTCAACCCGGGCGCGCTGGACTTCTTCCGATCGCTGCACGCTTCCCGCGCGGAGACATACTTCAAGCTGCGCCTGCCCAGTTCGCTGCCGTACCTGTTCGCAGCATTCCGCATATCCATACCGCTGTCGGTCATCGGCGCGGTCGTCGGCGAGTGGTTCAGCGGAGACAGAGGCTTGGGCAGCGTCATCATCGTGGCGCACAACAACCTAGACATGCCTACGCTATTCTCAGCGATTCTAGTACTCGCATTCCTCGGCATCACGCTTACAATCATCACCGCATACATAGAGCGCAAAATGCTCTTCTGGCACGACTCGACGATGGCGTTTTGACGCGCGGGGACATCATTCTTCACAGAGGTTTTGATGGAAGATTCTCTGTACAAAGACAAGTTCACAATTCATCCACGCCTTCGGCGGCGTCGATGTGAAGATTTTCAGAACGCCTGTGATTCCACGCTTTCTGGTTTCCCACTATCGCTGGAAAGACGATTTTTGCAGTCGAAGACCATTTGTGAAATCGTCTCTGTACAAGTCGCGCTCTGAATTTCGGATTCCTCCATCATTACAATCGCTGCGAACAAGGGCGCGAACACATCACTATGGGTCTTCTACGCGTTGTTTCTCGGTCCAATCGCGCTGGTGCATGCGCTCCTCCGACCGCGCGCACCGAATAGATTTGTGTCCGGTCCCGTCGCAAGCATAGGCGTCGTGCCATGTCCCAAGTGCGATGAGTTCATCGACCTCAAAGCGACAGTCTGCCCCAGATGCCGGCGGGACATCACGCCGTCGCCTGTCGAAGCCGAAGCGCCCCGTACTGAGTAGTATCGCAGGCTGAGATTACTTGCGCTTTCACTCCCAACCTGATTTACTAACTGCGGACCGTTACAAGCGGCTTGCGACTAACGGGGACTAACGGGGACTAACGGGATTGTATATCACCGCCGCGAACCGCCAAGCGTATTAGCACTGAGTATCACCGGGAAGAACCTATTCATGTCGGCATCAGCTTTCAAGAGTATCATTGCTCTGGGATTGTTGGCTGCGACGCTCGTGGCGTGCGGCATCCAAGATGCTTCGCAGGACATGCCGTATAGGATCGGGGTCATGGAGTCGCTGACCGGACCCGGCGAGACCTACGGCACTATGGCAAATCAGGTCAAGCAGATGGCGCTCGACGAGATTAACGCAGCGGGCGGGATAGACGGGCGGATGCTGGAGTTCGTCATCGAAGACTCGCAGTGCAGCGCACAGGGGGCTATCGCCGCATACAGGAAGCTTACCGATGTGGACGGCATCAAGATTATCCTGGGGACATCGTGCAGCGGCGCAATGCTCGGCGCTGCGCCACTGGCAGAAGCGGACGGAACCATCCTCTTCTCCGGGCTTGCGAGCAACCCGGATATCGCCAACGCCGGCGACTACATCTTCCGCACGCAGATTAGCGATGTGCAGACTGGCATCGACACCGGAAACACCCTGTGGGCGGACGGCATCCGCACGCTGGCGACCATCACCGAGTCCACTGACTACGCAGAGGGTATCAGACGCACATCGGTCGATCAGTTCAAAAAGCGCGGCGGAACGGTCGTTGCCGAAGAGCGCTATTCGTCCGATATAACAGACTTTCGCACGCAGCTGGAGAAGATGTTCGCGGCGAACCCGGATGCGGTCCACATTGCGCCCCAATCCGAGTTCTCGGCTGGCACCATCATCAAGCAGGCGCGCGAGCTGGGCTACGATGGTCCAATTTACGCGGAGACCGTAACCGTGGGCGCAACATCCATGGAGATAGCCGGTGACGCTGCTACCGGCTTGAAGGCAATCACCGCCGACCTTGACCCCGCCAATGGCAAAGGGCAAGAAGTCCTAGCCAACTTCCGCGAGCGCTACGGCTACATCGTCTTCCCTTGGCATATGGGCTCCGCATACGACGATGTCTATATCGCCGCCGAGTGTCTGAAGCAGACGCAAGACGACCAAGATGCGGACGGCTTCCGCGACTGCATGTACGACATCACTTGGAGCGGCGCCATTGGCGACAACTACAGCTTCGACGAACAAGGAGAAGTGGTGGGTTTGTCGCGCGTGGTCGTGGAGGTGCTGCCCACATCGGAGCGCACCGAAGACAAGATATACAAGGTTCTGGGACCTGCCCCGGGTGAGTAGCTCGCAGAATATAGCCGCGGGCGGTTTGCACCAAGTAGATTGCCATAGGAAGAACGGAACTACGCCTTGCGAAACATTCTAATAGTCCCATTAGCCATCCTGCTCGCCATAGCCGCGCTCGCCTGCTCGCGGGCAGAACCGGAAAGTGTAGTCTTCATGAACGGCTACAAGGCGCAGGCGAACTTGCCTGTGGTGTCCGTGTATGTCGCGCAGGAGAAGGGCTACTTTGCGGAACAAGGGCTTGATGTTGAAATCCGCCATGCGTCCAGCGGCGAGCATCTGCAACTGCTGATGTCGGGCGATGTCGATTTCAGCACGGCGGACGCGCCTTCCGTGCTGAAGCGCAGGTCTGACCCAGGATTGCCGATTGTCGCGTTCGCGCTCTTTGGGCAGCGCGGGCAGCAAGGCTTTCTCGCGCTGAAAGACAGCGGCATCGCATCTCCTACCGACTGGGAAGGCAGGATATTCGGCTACAAGGTGTCCATCCCGCCCGACTATCTTGCCATCGTGGATGCGGAACAGGTTGACCGCAGCGCCGTGCAGGAAGTGCGCGTCGGCTTTGATCCGCGCGTGCTTACCGAAGGTCAGGTCGATGTGCTCGCCGTGTTTAAGTCCAATGAGCCGAACACCGTCAGGCGCATGGGCTTCGATGTAACACTGTGGGACCCGGCAGACTATGGCGTGCCCACGCTTGGATTGACATACATCACGCGCGAGGAACTGGCGAACGCCGATTCGGACAAGGTCGAACGCTTCCTGAAGGCGACGATGCGAGCGCTCGAATTCGCGCGCGACAACCGCGAAGAAGCAATCGAAATCGTGATGAAGTACGCGCCGGAAGAAGACCCCGCGCACCAGCGATACATGCTCGACACCGAGTTCGAGGACGCCATAAGCCCGCTGACGGATGCGCGCGGCTTGGGGCAGATGTCGCCGGAGCAGTGGCAGGCGCTCTACGACCACCTGACCGCGCACGAAGCGCTGCCCAAGCCCTTCGACTACAACACCGCCTTCAGCACCGACTTCTTAGACGCCATCTACGACGACGGCGATTTGCAGTGGCCATAGTACACAAAGATTTCTCGCTCCGCATCTTCTCAGTTCAAGGTAGGCTCTTCCTTCATCAGCCTTCGCTGGGATAGGCATCATCCTTCGGTGGGATAGGTACTGAAGTAACCGTGCTTGCATTTGCGATTTCACCCCCATCCTAGCCTTCCCCCATCAAGGGGGAAGGGACAATTATCTTGTTCATCGATGTTAAACTCCCAAAACATCCTGATAATGCAGTCCGGCGGCTGCACGCCCGTGCTCAACCGCAGCTTGTATGGAATCGTGCGGGAGGCGTTGTCGCACTCCGGCGATTTCCGCGAGATGTACGGCGCGCGCTACGGCATGGAAGGCATACTCGCCGGCGATTTGATAGACCTGCGCCGCACGCCATCGGACGAATGGCGGCGCATCGCGGATACGCCGGGCGCCGTTCTCGGCTCGACTCGCCGCAAGATGCGCGCTGACGATGTGCAGCCCATCCTAGACACGCTGCGAAGGCACAACATCGGCTGCTGGTTCATTATAGGCGGCAACGACTCCGCCACTACGGGACACGCCGTAGGGCAAGCGGCGGAATCCGCAGGCATGGATATTGCCGTCATCAACATCCCCAAGACGATAGACAACGACCTTGTGCTGACTGACCACAGCCCCGGCTACGGCAGCGCGGCGCGGTTTGTTGCGTTCGCCACGATGGGCGCCGGACGAGACGCCGAGTCGATGGGAATAGCATCGCCGATAACCGTCATCGAAGTGATGGGCAGGGACGCCGGCTGGCTCGCCGCAGCGTCCGCATTTGCCAAGCGCGACGACCGAGATGCGCCGCACTTCATCGGCTTGCCGGAAGTCGCGCTGGACGAAACGCGCTTCCTGGATTGCATGGAAGACACCTACCGCAGGCACGGACTAGCCGTCGCCGTAGTCGCCGAGAACATCCGCACACCGGACGGCAAGCCGGTAGGCGAACAGGGCGAGCCGTACTACACCGACGATTTCGGGCATCCATACTACGAAGGACCTGCCAAGCATCTCGCCGCGCTGGTGAGCGCGCGGCTTGGCGTTCGGGCGCGCCACGAAAAGCCGGGCACGATACAGCGTTCCATGATGGCATGTATATCGCGCACGGACGCGCAGGAAGCCGAGCAAGTCGGCCGCGCCGCAGTGCAGCATGCACTCGCCGGCGACCGCGACATCATTGTAACGCTAGAACGCGCGCGCGGCGACGACTACGCCTGCACCACCGGCGTCGCGCCGCTAAACGCCGTCGGCGGCAAAGTCAAGACAATGCCGCCCGAATACATCGACCCGGACAGCAACTTCGTAACGCCCGCCTTCCTGGACTACGCCCGCCCGCTGCTTGGCGATGCGCTGCCGGTGTATGGCAGGTTGCGGTAGGCACCAGCGGCCTGCCCTGCGAAGACGGCTGTAACCGTCCCTGAAGCGGCGTGGAGTTGATAGCGTTTTTAGGGGCTGCGGTTGTTGATGGGGACGGTTAGCCTGGGAGTGGGGATTTGGGCGGCGGCGGTGTGGGACGATCGGCCGGTCGCCCCTACGGGGTTGTAGCGGGACAACTTACCGTCGTGCATTCCCTGCTCGTCTTCGGGGTCGGGGTCGTTGGGGCCGTAGGTGGCGAATGCCATTGCGTCTTCGGGGTCTTTGCCTTCGGTGATGTAGCGGTTGTAGGCGTTGTACTTGTCCTCGGCTTCTTGTGCTGCCTCTTCGTCGCCGGACTCGTATGCCTCGTTGAATTCGCGGAGCAGCGCGTTGCGTCCGGCTTGAATGCGGGCGTGTTCTAGGGTCGCGCCTTCGTCTGCGAAGTCGGTGGCTTGCTTGTATGCCTGCACATGCTCCCAGCTTACGGCTTCGTAGTTGAGGTCGTAGGCGCGGTGGAGCAGTTCACGCGCGGCTGCTACGCGGTGCGCGGCTGTCCAGTCACCATCGCTGCGGTCGTCTTCGGCTATGCGTATGAGGAGTTCTGCGGCTTCCGTGCCGCCGTTTGTCTTGTCTCGGACTAGCTTTGCCAAGTGTCCGTTGATGGGGGCTGCGTCGTCTAAGTCCGCTTCGGGGTCGTAGGATGCGGACCTGCGGCGTTTGGCGGACTCGCCGAATGCGCGGCGCAGGAGTTCGCTTGCTGCTGCGAGCTTGTGGTGTGGCTTTGCGGGCGGGCGGACTCCACCGTATCCGAAGCCCTGCGCTGCTTGACTGTCGTATTCTCCGTCGTCGTGGATTATGTCGCAGAGGGCTTCGACTAGGGTTTCGCCTTCGTTTGTGCGGTCTCGGATGTATCGGGCAATGGGGTAGGCTACGATGTCTCTGAGCGTGGGTGTCAGTTTAGAGTTATCAGTTATCAGTTCAGAGTTGTCGGTTGATGGTTCGTCGCCGGTTGGGTCGAAGGGTATGACTTTGCCTTCGACTTGCGCGAAGCCGTACTTGGATAGCATACGTGCGGCGTCCATCTTGTGGCAGGTCTTGATGGCATAGCTGTCGCTTTGCAAGGTGTCTGCCAAGAACATGGCTATGGTCTCACCGTCGTTGGTTAGTTCGGCTATTTTCTGTTGTAGGGTGTTTTGGATGCACATTTTAGGTATCAGGTGTCAGGGTTCGGGCGTCGGGGCTTGAGTGTTAGGCAACCATATGTTCTTATTATGAGGGTAAGTGGTTGGGCTGTCAAGCGGTGATTTTGGAAGGGACTTTTGTCAGCCAGTGGGAAACGCTATCGGGCGTCAGCTGCAACTCGTGCGTCCAGCAGGGCATGTCCCGCGCGTTTAGTCGCCTACCAGCATGTATCACCACGACTTCAATACCGGCAGCACTTCCTTCGCAAAAAGCTTGAGGCTCCGCTCCGCAATGTCCAGCGGGATGCCGCCGAAGCGGAAGGCGACGTTTAGCTCGAAGTCGCCTACGATTGCCCTGCGATCTTCCAGTCCCCGCAGTATCTTGTCCGGTGTGCCCCAGCTGGCAGCTTTCATGAAACCTTCAACTGCGCCTTCGAGTCCGGCTGCGCGCGCCATATCTGCCTTCTGCTGGTACGCGTTGTAACCCTTTACAGACTTGAAGTGATCACCCAGAAACTCGTAGTGGTAGAAGTTGCTTTCCACGAACTTGCCTTGGTACTGCCGGGCTTCATTCTCGGTCTGCTCAAGGTCTGTGCCGCATATCGCGAACTCGGTGAGCATCAGGTTTGGCGGCTCGGTGCCGTGAAACTCGCGGTGTAATGCCCTGCCGCGCTCGATGCCCGGCATCCTCATCTCCCATGGACGGTCGGCGAACATGATGATGTGCGCCCCAAGTTTGGCAGCTGAAAGAACGGACTCGTCGCTGGCGGCGACGGCGTAGATGCGCCCGTCGAACGGGTGCTGCGGACGAGGACGTATCTCCGTTCGCTCCTGCTTGTAGTATTTCCCATCGCCTTCGATAAAGCCCGTGTTGAGCGCTTCGACTATCATCGGCGCCGCCTCGTCGAAGCGTTCGCGCGATTCGTCCATGCTCATGCCGAAGGCTTCGAATTCACGTCGCGCCAGACCTCTGCCGAATCCCAGCCGCAGCCGTCCGCCACTCAGCAGGTCTAGTACGGCAGCGTTCTCAGCCACGCGCAGCGGATTGTGCCAAGGGAGTATGACTGCTGCCGTGCCCACGTCTATGTCAGGATGCCGTGCCGCGAGGTGCGTCATCAACTGGAGGTTGTCCGGCACGAAGGAATAGTCGTTGAAGTGATGCTCCGCCGACCACAGACAATCGAAGCCTGAATCAGCCGCGATTTCGGCGAGTCGCAGCTCCTCCTCCCACATCCGACCGTCCGAGCCATCTTCCCAGCCGTAGCTGGAATAGATCATCATCATTCCTACATCCATGCGACCACTCCTTCCGGTTCGTTCAAGCTGCTCGGTGGACTACCGTGAGCGTATGATACAATCGTTGCATCCAATCGACAAATCAAACGAAAGGCGACGCAATGAAAACGACGGTGAGGGCGAGATACACCAACGGCGCGCTCACGCCGCTTGAACCCGTCGAGTTGAAAGAAGGGGATGAAGTAACCCTGTCTATCGACGATACGCCGCAACTCTCGAAAGAGGAACGTATCAAGCATCTTATGGCGGCTGCCGGGGGATGGAAGGGGTTGCACGACCCCGACGAGTTTAAGCAGATGATATATCAGGCGCGCATTGATGGTTCACGACACACTCCCAAGCCGTAACGATATACGGTATCTGGTTGATTCGGATTGGGCTATCGACCACATGCACCAGCGAGAGCGGGTTGTGAATCGCGTCAGGGAACTTGCGCCCTTCGGATTGGGAATCAGCATCGTATCGCTTGGCGAACTCTACGAGGGCGAATTCAATTCCACTGACCCGGAGACTGAGGCCCGTACACTGCGAACTTTCCTCAACGGTGTGGAAGTCATACCGTTGGACGACGCGATTTGCCGCATATTCGCTCGTGAGCGAAGCCGCCTTAGAGCGTCGGGAACGCTTATCGGCGACATGGATATTCTAATTGGCGCAACAGCGCTGCGCTATGACCTGACGCTGCTTTCCAACAATCGCAGGCACTTCGAGCGGCTTGAAGGGCTGAGTATCATATCGGCATGAGCAGATAAGCGTCATGCTCAGACAGCCCGATAGCCCTTGGTGCTAAAAGCTCGGTTTCACCGGATGCGGCGTCAGCTGCAATTCGTGCGTCCAGCAGGACCTGTCTTGCGTGTGCAGATAGTAGAACGCCTCGGCTATCTTCACCGGGTTCATCAGCAATTCCGGCTGTTCCTGCGCGCGCGGCGTCGCCCTCGTGCCGGGTGAGTCTATCGTGCCGTCTATCACCACATTGGCGACATGCACGCCGTACTCGGAATACTCTTCCGTCAGCGCCTGCGCCAGTGTGCGCATCAGCACGCGCGGGTAGTACAGCGACTGCCCCGTGTAGCGCTTTTTGCCCCGCAGCGACGACGAGTTGTTGGAGAACAAGATCGTCCCCTCGCCGCGCTCTCGCATCGCGGGCAGCACTTCCTTGACGACCAAGAAGGGGCCGCTGCTGGATATGTGCTGCGCGGTCTCGAGTATCTCGAACGGGATATGTTCCAGCAGCTCCTTTTCCGGCGGAAGGTCGCGCCCGTCGATGTAGCCCGCGTTGTACACCAGCACATCCGGCTCGCCCGCTTCTTCCCGGATCTGCGCGAAGGCATTCGATATGGATTCCTGGGACGATAGGTCAAGCTCGACGATGATGCTCGCTCCGCCTTGTTCGCCGATGGCTGCCTGCAAGGCTGCCGCGTTCGATGCGTTGCGCGTAGTGAGCACGGTGAGAAAGCCTTCCTGCGCGAACTTCTGCGATATTGCGCCGCCAACGCCCCAGCGCACGCCGACGGGCAGGTCGCTGTCGTCCAAATCCGTGCCATGAATCAGCCGCGTATTGCGCCCGTCCGACTGCCACTTCGATGTCGCGCCAATCACCACCGCGACAGGTTTGCGCTCCGTATTCATTGCAGTATCCTTTCGTCTGCTAATTCGTCATGTGCATTTTAGCCAACAGAAATATAACATGGATGCACAAGACACACAGAATTGACAGGATGCGGAGAATGACAATGAACTTCGACGTACAATCTAATCTCGCTGCAGTGGAGCGCTCGGTGGCGGCGCTAGAGCGCGATGGGCAGCCGGCCGGCGCGGTTACGCTGTCCCGCAGTTTTGACGCGGCAATCGAGGACGTGTGGGACGGGGTTACGAATGCCGAACGGATTTCCCGCTGGTTCACCCCGGTGAGCGGAAATCTGGAGCTTGGTGGACGCTTCCAGTTGGAAGGCAATGCCAGCGGCACAATCACGGCGTGCGAACGGCTGTCGCATTTCGCCGTAACCTGGGAGTTCGGCGGCGATATGAGTTGGGTTGATGTCAGTCTGGAAGCCACGGAAGAAGAGCAAGTTCGCCTGACGCTCACGCATACGGCTATCCTGTCAGCGCACTGGGACGAGTACGGGCCGGGCGCTGCCGGAGTCGGCTGGGAGTGGGGTCTGCTGGGACTCGCGATTCACCTGGAGCGGCCGATAGAGCCAATGCCGGGCGCGGCGGAATTTGTCGCTTCAGACTCTGGCAGGGCGTTCTTCGCAGGCAGCAGCGACGGCTGGGCGATAGCGGCGATAGCGGCTGGGACTGATGCTGATATAGCGCATGCGGCTGCGAGGCGCACGACCGCGTTCTATACGGGCGAATAAGGCGGTAATCCTGTACATCGATGTTAGATCTGCCTGCCGTTCAGCGTCAGCGTGCTTTTGATGGGCACTGCCGTTTCCACAAGGCGCTCGGCGAAGCAGCCGTTCTTTGCCAGCCGGACTACATAAGCGATGTCCACTTCCGGCGCGGGCGAGCTTACTTGGAACTCGGAGCGCACTTCGGTTACGCCGCTGGTTACCGTGCCGGCTAGCACAGAGCCGGACAGATAGTAGTCCATCTCCACATGGACGCGCGCTTCGTCTATGACGATTTTTCTCATTGTAGCGTACCGCTTCAACTGGGTAAGCAGTCAGAAGCCGATGCCCATCGTGATGTATGTCAGCGGCGGCGGGTAGGCGTCATCGCCGCCCATGCGCTCCGGCTCGTCGCAATACACCACGAACTGCTCGCGCTCGCCTCTGTGCAGCATCTTCTCCACATGCTCGCAGTCAACGGCGACCGTGCGCCGCGTCCCGCCGCGTGGCAGTTCGTCTCCGTGCACTTCGTGCGGAATGTCGGTTGTCATGCGTCGTCTCACCTGATTCTCGAATTGTGGATAGTCTCGATAGTCCATCTCAGGTTTGCAGTATATTACATGGCTGCAAAGTGTGGACAGGACGGGAGAGACATTTGCAAAAGGTGGTGGTGGACACATATTTCACCCCCATCCTAACCTTCCCCCATCGAGGGCCCCATCGAGGGGGAAGGGACTTTTGAAATTGTCTGGGACGGGACGGCTGTGGCTTGTCCTATGCTAGAATGCGCCTATGCTAGGATGCGGATTTATGGGTAGGGGATACGATCACATCATCGTTGGCGCCGGGTCTGCGGGCGCGGTGCTTGCCGCGCGGCTGAGCGAGAACGACGACCGCGCCGTGCTGCTGATAGAGGCTGGCGCGGACTATCCGGCGCAGCGGCGCATGCCCGATGCTGTGAAGTACATCTACGGCACGGACACGACCATCTGGGAAGGCGAGCAGATTTGGCACTACCGCGCCCGCGCGACTGACCGTGCCTATATCGACATCCCGCGCGGCAGGGTTACCGGCGGTTCGAGCGCGGTCAACGATGCGCAATTTCTGCGCGCAATGCCCGACGATTTCGACAGATGGGCGAGCCGGGGCAACTCAGAGTGGAGCTACGACAAGGTTCTGCCGTATCTACGCAAGCTCGAAGCCGACCGGGACTTCGCTGACAATTTCCACGGCGCGGATGGACCCATCGTCGCGCACCGGCATCAGCCCGGCGAGTGGGAGCCGCAGCAGCAGGCGTTCTATCAGGCGTGCATCGACGCGGGCTTCGCGGACTGCCCTGACCACAACAAGCCGAACTCGACGGGCGTCGGACCGCTGGCGTTCAACATCGACGACCGCCTGCGTGTCAGCACTGCGATAGCGTACCTAGACCCGGCTCGCGACCGCGCAGGGCTGACCATTATGCCCAACTGCGAGGTGCACGGCGTCGTCTTCGAGGGCAGGCGCGCGGTTGGCGTTCGCGGCATCGGCGAACAGGGCGAGTTCACCGCGCACGGCGACGAAGTGATATTGTGCGCCGGCGCGATAGGCTCGCCGCACATCCTAGCGCTATCCGGAGTGGGACCGGTAGAGCAGCTGCGGCGATTGAGCATTCCGGTCGTGCAAGACATTCCCGGCGTTGGACACAATCTGCGCGACCATCCGGATGTGCCAATGTCTTGGCGCACGCGCGACGGATTCCCGCTGAACACGAACCAGGTCGCCACCGGCACGGTTACGCTGCGCTTTACGGCGACGGATTCGCCACATGACAACGACATCGTGATTTACATGGGCAACTACGCGGCGGACCGACCAATGCGCGGGCAGGACAACCTGCGTCCCACCGGCATTGGCGTGAGCCTGTGCCTGTATCTCGCGGAGAGTTACGGCGAGATGCGATTGCGCTCTCGCAATCCGGCGCAGCAGCCGTACCTCGACTTCAACCTGCTCGACCATCCCTTCGACAGGAAGCGCGTCCGAGAGGCGCTTAGGCTGTGCGCGGACCTGTTCCGCCACGATGCTTTCGGCGGCATAGTGGAGCGGCGCATTGCGCCCGGCGACGATGTGCTGCGCGACGATAGCGCACTGGACGCGTGGATGAAGCGTGAAGTCGTTACCGCGCACCATGTATCCAGCACATGCAAGATGGGTCCGGCGGACGACCCGCAAGCCGTCGTTGACCAATACGGCAAAGTACACGGCATCGAGGGGCTGCGCGTGATAGATGCATCCATTATGCCCGACACCGTCCGCGCCAACCTCAACCTGACCGTCATAGGCATGGCAGAACGCGCGGTGGACTTTATCAGATAATCGTGTACATCCTGTGTATGCTGCTAGGTTGTGTGGACATTTGCGTCATTCCCGTGAAGCATGTCCTCGACCCCGATCGAGGAACGGGAATCCAGAGCCGTAAGATGGAGCCGAATTCGTGCCAATAATGCCATCTGTAAACCACTGGATTCCTGCTTCCGCAGGAATGACGAGTGAAAAATGCAGGAATGACGGCTGAAAATCAGAAATGTCCACAGAGCCTAGTATGTCCTGCCCGTATATCCTGTTAATTGCTGTGCCGTAGCAGGGTCTTTCAGTGTTGTCACTCTGAACGAAGTGAAGAGTCTAAAATCGCTGTGCGAAAACAAGGCAGCTTGTAGTCAGCGATTTTAGATTTCTCGCTTCGCTCGAAATGACATGGTGGACATGGTGAGTGGCTCGAAATGACATGGTGGACATGGCAAATGGCTCGAAATGACATGGTGAGTGACTTGAAATGACATGGCAGAGGAACGCAACAACCGAAAGCCTCTGCGCGCCGTAGTTCCAAGCATTGACCTTGACCCATAGTTTGGGTATATTCGCAGTTAACCGCGATAGACGCTCCTGCTCAGTACTTGGTCCTTGCCCCGATGGTTGTCAGATCCCGCCGCCCTACCAGCGTAAGAAGACGCGAAATCATTGACGCCGCGCGCCTGCTGATAACCGGACACGGCATGCAGTCGCTGACGATTGGTAATCTGGCGCGCGCCGTGGGCGTCAGCGAAGGCGCGATATATCGCCACTTCAGCGGCAAAAAGCGCATACTCGCCGGCGTTATCGAAGACATCGACAGCAAGCTCACGCAGCGCATCGACCTCATCGACGGCGACCCGGACTCCGGTCTGACGCGACTAGGGCAGGTGCTGCACCACAATGTCGCGCCGTCCACGCTGACGGGCGTATCGTACCTCGTTATCGCGGAAGTGCTGATGAACGGCGACGACGAGCTGCGAGACCTGATGCAAGCGTGCATAGACCGGCACTTGTCGATGATAGAGGCGCAGCTTACCGTGGGCGTGCAGAAGGGCGAAGTCAGCGACAGCGTTGACCTGCGCGCCGCCGCATTGCAGTTCTACGGGCTGATACAGGCGGTCAACACGCTCAACCACTTCGGCAGCGAAGACTACCCCGTGGGCGATAGCCACCAGCTCTGGGAGATATTCAAGCACGGCGTATCCAGCCGGTAATTCCTCTTGCGCATCCTGCCTATCTTGTGCATCGATGTCAGTTTTGCTCTCCTTTCTAAGCCTTCCTCCATTGGGCACGGAACTACTTTCCGCGTGCTCAAAGACTAGCTCAAAGTCTCATTGATTTGACCGTTCGCTTCAATATCCTGTATATTTGTCGCGGTATTGAATGCGAGCGTTCACTTACTTGTTGGGCGCAGTATGAGAACTTTACGGAACAAAAGACCAATGTCGAAAGGAGACATGTATGTTATTTCGGAGTAGGGCAAGGTCGTTTGCCCTGATTGCAGCGCTGCTGTCGATAGTCGTAGTCGCGGCTATTGGCTGCGCCGCCGAGCCTGAAATCGTCGAACGAGTCGTCGAAGTCGAAAAAGTGGTGGAGAAGGAAGTACCTGTCGAGGTGGTGAAGGAAGTCGAGAAAGAAGTACAGGTCGAGGTGGTGAAAGAGGTTGAGGTCGAAGTAGAAAAGGAAGTCGAAGTCGTCAAAGAAGTCGAAGTTGAGAGGGTAGTCGAGAAAGAAGTCGAAGTCGTACGTGAAGTCGAGAAGCTTGTGCAGGTAGAGG
This sequence comes from Chloroflexota bacterium, assembly GCA_009840355.1. Lineage (NCBI taxonomy): Bacteria > Bacillati > Chloroflexota > Chloroflexota bacterium. Next base: position 76,958 of record VXNZ01000009.1, on the reverse strand, counting down.
TAACAGCCGTTCCCTCGCTGCCCAACCTAGAGCCGCAGTTTGGTGGCACGCTTCGCATCGGCTTTTTGGATCAGGGACAGCTAGACCCCATGCTTGCCGGCCTTTCTCAAGCGCAGTCGCCATACGGCGAAATCGCTTACGACAGCGTTGTCATGTACTGGTACGATGGTGAGATTACCCCTTGGGCCGTTGAGTCTTGGTCTTCTAGCGACGACCTGTCTCAGTACACCTTCAAGGTGCGCGCAGGCAACAATTTTCACAACGGCAACCCGCTCACTTCAGCCGACATAAAATATACGCTCGACCGCATCAGAGCGGAAGATTCGGCGTCGCCGCTGAAGGGGCAAATTTCCTACATTGATACGATTGACACGCCTGACGAAAGCACGGTCGTGCTTAACTTGGGCGCGCCCAACGCCTTCCTAATGGGGGACATGACCGACTATCATGCCCGGATTGTGCCGAACGGAATCGCAGGCGAAACTCTCACTGGTGAAGAGTACGGTTCCGGTCCCTATGTGATGACATCGCACAACCCTACCGAGCGTACGACATTCGAGAAGTACACCGACTACTGGCGTGAGGGCAGGCCCTACGCCGACGAGGTCGTCTTCTTCTACATACCGGAGCAGATTACTCGCATAGAGGCGCTTAAGACCGGTGCGCTAGATGTGGTGCCGACTCCTCCGATAGCCTCACTTGGCGCGTTTGCGGGCAACCCCGAAATCCGTATATCCGACACTCCTTCGGCGGATGTGGTCGTCATAGACATGCATACGGCATACTCCCACCTTCAAGGCATAGATGGCTGGGACAAATTCCAAGGCTTGGAAGACCCGATATTCGCCAACAAGAACCTGCGTAAGGCGATGCAGTACGCCGTTGACCGAGACTTCGTAGTCCAGGCGGCGCAGTTCGGGCGAGGCTCGCCGGCAAACGACCACCCCGTCGGCGTCAACGACCAGTATTACTGGGACGAGCAGCCCATAATCAAGCAGGACATCGAAAGAGCAAAGCAGTATCTCGCCGATGCGGGCTATCCCGACGGCATCGAGGTAACGCTGAACACTTCCGACATCGGCTTCCAGCTTGAGGCGGCGCTGGCGTTCAAAGAGTCCGTCGCAGCGGCGGGCATCAATGTGGAAATCGCCACACACGACACCGCTTCGTACTGGGAAGCTCAGTGGATGGATCCTTGCTGCCCGTTCGTAACGAGCAACTGGGGCGGCAGGCCCGCCAATGCTGCGATAGATGTGCAGCTCAGAGGCGGCACCGTCTGGAACGAGTCGTTCTACAACAACCCGCGCCTTGACGAGTTGCTTGACCTTGCGGCGGCGTCCCCGGACCTGGACCAGCGTAAGGAGTATTTCCGCGAAATGCAGGAAATCCTGATCGAGGATGTGCCTGTGCTTTACCTGGCATACTCCCCCGTAATCTGGGCGCACCGCGACAATGTTGGCGGAGTGCAAGCGCATGCCGCGCTCGCCCACTGGCTGATAGAAGAGTGGTGGCTCCTAGAGTAACCGCAATCCGGCGCGTTCCCTCAGGGCGAGCCGAAATCTGGATTCAAACAGTATCATCGTCAAGGTAGCCTTTCCATTCAGGTGGTCATATAGCGATTTCACCCCCATCCTAACCTTCCCCCATCAAGGGGGAAGGGACTATTGTCACCGGAATGGAAACGCTACCCATCGTCAACAGAGAATAGAACAAACGCGGAGACGGCATGGCTAGATTTCTCATAGTAAGGCTCGCGCTTATTGTCGTGACTTTGCTTGCCGTCTCCGTAGCAATCTTTTCGCTCATCGAGTTCGCGCCCGGTGACGCGGCGACAGTCATTCTGGGGCAAGCCGCCACACCTGAGAACACAAAGGCGCTGCGAGAGCGGCTGGGACTGGACAAGCCGCCGCACGAGCGCTACATGAATTGGATAACGGGCGCTTTGCGCGGAGACCTTGGCATCGCCGCCTCGGGCAAGGAAATATCCGGCATTGTCCCGGGCCGTCTATTCAATTCGGCGCTGCTTGCCGTTGGCGCTTTCATGATAGCCGTTCCGCTTGGGCTGGGAATGGGCGTTCTCGTGGGTGTCAAGTCGGACACGCTGATAGACCGATTCCTCACTTTGGGCGGTCTCGTGACTATATCTCTGCCCGAATTCGTGACCGGCATTGTGCTTGTGCTCGTGTTCTCCTCCACGCTGGGCTGGCTGCCGTCGTCGAGCATAATGCTGCCCGGCGAAACCATTATCGGTAACCCGCAAGTGCTGGTGATGCCCATCCTTACGGTAACGGGCGCACTCTTCGCCTACATATTGAGGATGGCGCGCGCCAATGTGATTGAAGTGATGGGCAGCAACTATGTCCGCACTGCGATACTCAAGGGCTTGCCGATGCGCACGGTGGTTGTGCGCCATGTGCTGCCCAACGCTATGCTGCCCACCATAACCGTCATAGCGAACAATGTGGGCTGGCTCTTCGGCGGGCTAATCATCATCGAAAACCTATTCGCATACCCGGGCATGGGCAGTCTGCTCATTCAGGCAATCAACGCCCGCGACATCCGCTTGCTCCAATCAACCGCCATGGTAATCGCCGCCGTGTACGCCTTCAGCAATCTAGCGGCAGACCTTACCTATGGCTGGCTCAACCCAAGAGTGAGGCTGGCATAATGGCAGTTCAAGACTCTGCGCTTCAACCCGAACTGGAAAGCGGCAGACCGTCAACTCTGTTGCGCGCCGCGAATGCCGCGCGAAACGGACTCGCGCTCATCCTCAGAACGAACACGGGGCGCGTAGCCTTTGCAATAGTCCTTGTTCATTTGTTGGTCGCAATCTTGGGACCGTGGATAACGCCGTACCCGCCCACCGAGTACGACCTGCCCGCGCGCTTCAGCGGACCCACCGCGGAACACTGGCTCGGCACCGACGACAAAGGGCGTGATGTGTTGAGCCGCGTGCTCGCCGGCTCTCGCTCAATCGTGTGGATTGCCACGCTTGGCACGATACTGGGTGTTACGCTCGGCACCGTCGTGGGCGTAACCAGCGGATATTTCGGCGGAAAGACAGATCAGATAATCATGCGTTTCGTGGACTGGTTCCTCGCCATCCCGTCGCTGCTTCTCGCCATACTGGTCATCAATATGAGCAGACAGCGATTCAGCGACCTTGACGAATCTTGGCTCGTGATACTCACGATAGGCATATCGTTTATGCCGAACAACAGCCGCGTAATCCGCAGTGCTGCGCTCGCCATAAAGCCGCTTGAGTTCGTGCAGAGCGCGCGGCTGCGGGGCGAACCTACGATATACATCATGTTCCGAGAGATATTGCCGAATGTTCTGCCGGTAGTCGCGGTGGAAGCGGCGATACGCTTGAGTTTCGCGCTGCTGCTTACGGCCGGGCTTGGCTTCCTTGGGCTGGGCGTGCAGCCGCCATCGTCCGACTGGGGCTTGATGGTCAGCGAGAACTTCCGCCACATCGGACAAGTGCCGCTTGCGGCGCTCGCGCCCGGCCTTGCGATGGCGTCGCTCGTCGTCGGCATCAACCTGCTGGCGGACGGCATTCGACAGGCGCAGAACCTGCCTGAAACCGGAGAATAGGGACAACTCGACAACTGCTCTTTCGGCAGTCAAAATCGTCATTCCAGCGCAGGCGGGAATCCAGAAATCGTCGAATTACAGGCGTCCTGAAGATTTCCACCCCCACCCTAACCCTCCCCCATCACGGGGGAGGGGACTTGTGAAATCGTCTAGGAGAGTAGCTCAATGAACCATGCCGCCACCGCCGAAGCGCCGCTGATGCAGATCGAAGATCTTGCGGTTACCTTCCAGACGCCGCGCGGTTCGTTCCGCGCCGTGCGCAGCGCATCGCTGGAAATCGCGCGCGGCGAAGTTCTGGGGCTTGTCGGCGAATCCGGCTGCGGCAAGTCCACCGTCGCTTTCGCGATGATGAGCTACCTGCCCGGCACGGCGCAAGTGTCCGGGGCAATCAGCTTTGAAGGGCAGTCTATCACGGAGTTCAGCGATGCCGAACTGCGCGAACTGCGCGGCAACCGCATCGCCATGGTCTATCAGGACCCGCTGACTTCGCTCAATCCGTCGATGCGCATTGGGCCGCAGATAGTCGAAGTGCTGCGGCATCACCTGGACTTGGACGGGCAGGAAGCGCAGGCGCGCTCCGTCGAACTGTTCGCCAGCGTGGGACTCGCAGACCCGGAGCGTATCGGCAGGCGCTATCCGCACGAGTTGAGCGGCGGGCAGCAGCAGCGCGTGGTCATCGCGATGGCGCTCGCGTGCGACCCGCACCTGCTGATTATGGACGAGCCTACGACGGGCTTGGATGTAACCACAGAGGCGACCATCCTAGACCTTATTGTCGAGCTGAAGGATAGGGTGAACGCGGGCATTCTGTTCGTGAGCCATAATCTCGGTGTAATCGCGCGCGTGGCGGACAGGGTCGCCGTGATGTATGCCGGCGAGATTGTGGAAGAAGCGCCCGTCCGCGACCTGTTCAAGAATCCGCGCCATCCGTACACGGTCGGTTTGCTGTCCTGCTGCCCACAGATGCCCGACGACGATGGGGTAGAGCGGCAGCTCCGCAGCATACCCGGCACGGTGTTCGACGCGCAGAACACGCAGGCGGACGGCTGCCTGTTCGCACCACGCTGCCCGATGGCGACCGACCTGTGCAACGAAACACCGCCGCCCATCGCGCAGGTGTCCGAAGGGCATGTCGCGCGCTGCCACCATCATGTCGATGTCGCGGACGACCTATGGGGCGAGCTTAGAGAACGCCTGACAAAGCCCGCGTCTGACAGCGCGTTCCTTGTGCTGAACGCGGAAGACTTGCGCAAGTTCTACGGCGGCGGTCGCAAGAAGTACATCCTGTTCGGTCCGCCCGTGCGCCCGCCCGTGCGCGCGCTGGTCGATATTGATATGCGGGTCGATGGCGGTCGCACGCTCGGCATTGTGGGCGAGAGTGGCTCCGGCAAGAGCACCGCCGCGCGCGCCATCGTCGGCTTGGAAGCGCGAGACAGAGGCAAGCTCGAACTGCGCGGCGAGGCGCTCGAAGGCGATGTCGGCGACCGCACCGAAGAGCAGCGGTCGTCTATGCGCATGGTCTTCCAAAACCCGACGGCATCGCTCAACCCGAAGCTGCCGATAAAGCACGCGATTACGCGCGCGCTCCGCAAGTTCGCGGGCGTCAGCAGCGCAGAAAGCCAAGAGCGCGCCGAGGAGTTGATGGACGCCGTAGGGCTAGACCCGCTGTATCTCGACAGACGTCCATCCGAGTTGAGCGGCGGCCAGCAGCAGCGAGTCGCCTTGGCAAGCGCATTCGCCGCCAACCCGGACCTTGTTGTCGCGGACGAAGCCGTGTCCGCGCTCGACGTGTCGGTGCAGGCGCAAGTGCTTAATCTGCTTGAGCAGCACCAGCGCGAGACCGGCAATTCGTATGTTTTCATCACGCACGACCTTGGTGTGGTGCGCTATGTGTCGGACGATATCCTCGTGCTGTACGCAGGTCATGTCGCGGAATACGGTCCCTCGGATTCGGTGCTGTCCGCGCCGTCGCACCCGTACACGGAGGCGTTGCTATCCGCCGCGCCGGTGCCGGACCCGGACGCCGAGCCGACGCACATACGCCTTGAAGGTTCGGTGCCAACGCTGCGCTCCGCGTTCAAGGGCTGCTTCTTCGCCGGTAGGTGCCCGCGCAAGATTGGCGACATCTGCGACAATGAGCCGCCGCCCGAGCAGCGGGGTCCCGGCGGCGCAACCCACACCATAAACTGCCACATCCCCATCGCCGACCTAGAACGCCTGCAACTATCAGACAGCGCGGTCAATACCAGCGCCGCGGACTGATAGGCATAAGGATGTAATTTCCCCATACCGGGTTCTGTGGACATTCGCCCAGATACGCTTATAATGTCATTCCAAACGCAGTGAGGAATCTGAAATCGTTGTATATAAGCCTATTTTCGGACTTTAGATTTCTCGCTTTCGCTCGAAATGACAGTTATAAATCGCATTTGTGACATCGTCTTAATCTAGGTGTGAGGACATACCCCATGAACGCCAATCTAATGAAGAGCAAGCTGCTTGCCGGACAGCCCGCGTTCGGCGTATCGGTGATGTTTCCCAGTCCGCATGTCGTGGACATCGTGGGCAGACTCGGCTTCGACTGGGTGCTTATCGATTGCGAGCATGGCTCCATCTCGCTGGAAAGCGTGGAGCTGATGGTGATGGCAGCGGAGACCGCCGGCATCACGCCTATCGCGAGACCGCCGGTGAACTCGTTCGAGGCGATAGGGCAGCTGATGGATCGCGGGGTGATGGGCGTGCAAGTGCCACATGTTAACACCGCCGCAGACGCCTGCCGCGCGGTCGAGGCGGTCAAGTATCACCCGCTAGGCGATAGGGGACTCGCCGCCGGAGTGCGCGCCGCTTCATACGGCTACGGCATGTCAATGTCCGAATACGCCGAGCAGTCCAACCGCGAGACGCTGGTCTGCGTGCAGCTGGAAGAGGGCGAAGCGGTGCGGAACGTGGACGAGATTGTGCAGGTCGAAGGCGTGGATGTGTTCTTCGTCGGACCGTCGGACTTGTCGCAATCGCTGGGATACCCCGGTCAGCCCGACACGCCCGTAGTGCGCAACGCCATGGACAGCGTATTCGCCACGATAGCCGCAGCAGGCAAGGTGTCCGGCTCCGCAGGCAACGCAACCGCCACGCGCCGCTACCTGTCGCAGGATGTGACCTACCTCTACACCCACCTGACGACGCTGCTATCATCCGCCGCCGGTGCGTTCTTGGACGATGTGGCGAAGTGACCGGCGCCGCTGATGCAAAGCAGCTGGGGTAGGGGAGTGGTGGAGATTCTTCACACCCATCCTAACCTTCCCTTGATAGGGTAAGGGAATTGTCGAACTCGCGCGATGCGCTATTGGGGCATGGGGGCGCGCTACGCCCGACAGCGCGTTCGACAATGTGGCTTACAGCACATGCGCCAGCGCCTCTACATCAACATGCTCGTCCAATAGCTGCGTGCAGCGCTTTAGCTTGTCGGGGTGGCTGAAATTGCTGCTGTCTATCAGGCTGTCCAAGCGCGCCATGGTGTCCAGGGTGTCTGTCTGCACTAGGATTATTGGCGTTTCTTCCTGCTCGGCTTCGTATCGTACATACTCGATCGGCGTGATGCCGCCAGTCGCAACTAGGCAAGCGGTGTAGCCGGGCGCCGTCAATGCGGACATCTGCAAGTCGGGCCTGTCGCCGCGAACTATGGCGGCGCGCTTGTCGTGGATGCCGTAGTAGTATTCGCCCGGGTCGAGGCTCATTCCGCCAACCATCAGATACTCCACCAATGCGTCGTCTTCCACTTCCTCGCTGATGAACTCGCCGCTGAGATGCGCCGCAATCTGGCTGACGCTCACTCCGAGCAGGCAGCGGTCTTCCGGTATCAGCCCGAGCATTCGTGCGCCGCGAGACGACGCCTGCGCCATTATCTGCGGCGCTAGGTTGTCGCGCGCATCGCTGCCCATGTACTGCGTTACGCCGTTGATGATGTAGCCCGCGACTCGCCCGCCAAACGGTATGCCCGCTGACAGTACCGCGCCGTGCGACAGCGATGTGTCGTATCGCGCTATCACCAGCACCTTCGCATCCACATCGTCGCACAGAGTTCGAGCCAGATTACCATCCAAGTCGTTCGCGCCTTCCACCAGCACGATGTCGTTCGCGGCTGACAGCGCGCTTATCGCCGATGTCGCATCGCTCATGGAGTCGGCTGCGTTCGAAGCGGTGGCAATTGGCCAGCCCTGTGTATTCGCGCCAAGCAAGTCTGCGTACTGCGCGGCGTCCGTGTCGCCCTCGCCGTCCGCGAAAGGCTTTATGACCGCGACTGACTTGTCCTGTGCCTTCAACAGCGTCGCCAAGCCCATGCTCAGCGCCGTCTTGCCCGCGTTTGGCCGGTCCGATACGACATATAGGATGCTCATTCACCGCTCCCGTGAACTGCTACAAACTGTTTGTGCCTTGCCGCCGCAATTATACCAAAATTGAAACTGACATGGATGGACAGGACATTTAGGATAAGTGCCTTTCGGTTGTCACGCTGAACGAAGTGAAGGGTCTAAAATCGCTGTGTGGAAACAAACCTGTCCGTAGTCAGCGCGTTTAGATTTCTCGCTCCGCTCGAAATGACAGAATAATCGAAAGACCATACATTCAGGATAAAGCGCTATCAACCCATCCCGTTCATCCCGTATATCCAGTCAGTATTTCAGGTCGGTATTTCTTACAGCCGGCGTAACGACGGGAACAGCGTCATTAGCGCGGCGGCTACGACGACGACCATGCCGCAGGCTATCAGCGTGGCGGTGGGCGCGCCCATGTTCTCGGAGATAATGCCCGCCGTCAAGTTGCCCAGCGGCATCGCGCCGAATGTCATTATGTATATGCCCGACACCCTGCCGCGTATCCCATCCGGCAATATGCTCTGCATTGTTGCGCTCGTTATCGAGAAAAAGCCCATCGTGCCCATGCTGCCGATCGCGATTATCGGATACGCCAAGGTGATTGACGAGTTGAGCGCGAATGCCGCCATTGACGCGCATATCAGCGCGATGCAGCCGATTATCATCAAGCCCTTGCGCTGCACGTCGCCCAGTGACGCGAGCACCAGTGTGCCGGTCAAAAAGCCCGCGCCGACAGACGACATCAGCAAGCCGAGTGTCGCGGGTCCGACGGCGTACACCTCCGCCGCGTACACCGGAATCAGCCCGTGCAAGAACGGTGATACCAAGACGGCGGGCAAAAAGCCGAGCAGCAGCAGACCGAGTACGACCGGCGTCTCGCGGATGTAGCGCACGCCCTCGAGTATCTGCGCGAACGCGGCACGTGGGTTTAGGCTAGACTTGCTCTCCGGCGCGAATGCGTTGAGTCCCAGCGCAAGCGCCGCCGCGGTCGCGACCAGCACGCCTTGCAGCATCAACGCCAAACCCGCGCCTGCGAATGCGAGCAGCGCGCCGCCGACTGCGGGTATCGCGAGCCGCGTGATGCTGAACGCCAGCGAGTTCAGCGCGAATGCGTTCACCAGGTTGTGGCGCGGCACAATCGAAGGTATCAGCGCCATTCGCGCCGGATCGACTATCACCCAGCCGATGCCCATCAGGAATATGAAGCCGAACACATGCCAAGCGTTCACATCGCCGAGCAGCACCAGCCCGCCGAATCCCAGCGCGAGCAGCGACTGATACGCGAACACGCCCGCCAGCAGTTTGCGCTTGTCCCACCTGTCCACCAGCAAGCCGCCGAGCGGTCCTGCTATCAGGATGGGCAGCGCGTCCAAGCCCATCGCGAGGCTCGTAAGCAGCGCCGATTGCGTGAGTTCGTATGTCAGCCAGCCGATGATGACCTGCTGCATCCAGAACGCGCCGCTGAAGAACAACGTGGACGCCCATAGGAAGCGGTAGTCGCGGTGCAGCAGCGAATCGAAGGTATGCACCCGCATCGGGCGCACGCGGGGAACGCGCGGCTTGCGGATGTGCGGACGCAGCCGGCGACGTGGCAGAACACGCTCCGCGTCCGGATCGGCAGGCGCGACGAGAATCTCGCCTACCGGATGCGCGGTGGCGACGTCCTGCTGCTCCGGCGTGGGCGCAATGCTCACATCGGGAGCGGGAACATCAGTTGAAACGAGGCTCTTGACCGTCGGCTCTGCGCCGTCGGCACTGGTGGGGTTAGGAGTAAGGTCAGTAACTAATGAGTAGCTTTCAGGTTTGCGAAACGCGCCAGACCCGTTCTCATTCACTTGTGTTTTCTTTACACCTCATCCGGTAAAAGTTTCAGCTACTGCTTGAGCCTGACGCTATGCAAATCAGGTGAATAAGATTCTAGCAAAGGTTCAGAACATTGCACAGGGTTAATTAGCGCAATTTTCACAGGGAATTAACATCGATGTACGGGATGCACAGGATGATGGACATCCCCTGGGGGAAGGTTGGGATGGGGGAATGACGCGAGATGACCTTATCGCAGCCACCCTGCCCACAGCCTTCGCTCGACCTCATTCCCAATCGACTCCGTAAGCGCCTCAGCCGCCGGGTTCAGCAGCAGTTGGCGCAGGCTGCGGCGCGGGCGGAAATAGACCGGCTTGCGCGGCGCGCCCGAAATCTCCGCCGCGATGTCCAGCGCGCGGTCGAGGTCGCCCAGTTCATCGACAAGCCCGACTTCCTTCGCTCGCGGCGCCCAATACACCTCGCCCGTGGCGATGCGGCGCACATCGTCTTCGCTCATATTGCGCGCCTTCGCCACGATGCCGACGAAAGTGCTGTACGAATCGTCAATCAGCGCCTGCATCTTCGCTTCCTCTTCGGGCGTGGCGTCTCGCCAGAACGCGCCGATGTCTTTATGCTCCGCGCTCTTGTTCACATTCACGCCCACGCCCATGCGCTGCATAAGTTCTTGAAGCGCCGGACGCACCGAGATGACGCCGATAGAGCCGACGATAGCGGCGTGGCTGGCGATAATCTTGTGCGCGGCGCAACTGATATAGTACGCGCCGGACGCGCCAAGCCCTCGGATGCTCGCGACGACCGGCTTCTTCTCCGCGACCTTCAGCACGCTGCGATAAAGATAATCGGACGCGGACACGCCGCCGCCGGGCGAATCGATGTCCAGCACAAGCGCGCGGATATTGTCGTCCTGCGCGATAGTGGCGAAAATCTGCTCATAAGTCGGCGACTTAATCTGCCCGCCGATACTGCCGAAGAGTTCTACTACGGCGATTCTGTTTCGCATTTTTCGGGTGGCTCTGAGTACAAGCAAGGTGGTGCTCCGTTCAATTGATTTGTCGGGTAACTTGGGCTTTCATTGTAGCAAGTTTTCAGTGAAGAAACGGAGTGCTACCATGCCGTCTGTATTGCAAGCCCCACGCTATCGGGTGACGGCGAGCCGAATGTCCAACGACTCAAGCACTTTGAACAGCGTGTCGATGCGCGGGTTGCCTTCGTCGGACAGCGCGCGATACAGAGATTGCCTTCCCAAGCCTGTGTTTTCCGAGATGGAAGACATACCCTTCGCGCGGGCGACATTGCCGAGCGCCTTTGTGAAATACTTGGGATCGCTCATTTCCAGCGCGACATTCAAATACTCGACAAGGGCTTCGTCGCTGTCGAGGAAATCGACTATATCGAATTCTCTGAGTTGCATAGCGCGTTTTCTCCTAGATTTCAGTTACCATACGCTGCGCGCGTCTTATGTCGCGCCGTTGGCTGGATTTATCGCCGCCGCAGAGCAGAATCGCCACAGTGCGTTGGCGAACAGTGTAATATACCCTGTATCCTTGACCTACATCGACGCGAAGTTCGCTCACACCGCGCCCGACGGATCTATGGTCGCCCGATTTGCCATATTCGGCCGTCTTCGATGCGCTCGATACAGGAGAGAATGGTAAATTTGGTGTGTTGGTCTCGTAGTCCTTTTATCCAAGACTCGAAGACTTCGGTATAGACGACGTTCATGTTCATCATTGTCGCATATAAGAGACACTATGCCAAGTAGTGGAGGGCAGGGCTACGGCGGGTTGTCTATGAAATCCCTCAGAGCCTTGAAGTAAGCTTCACCGCCCACTCTGTGCGTGTCGTCGTGGGTCGCGCCCTTTATCTCGTAGAATAGCTTTGGCTCATTCGCTGCGTTAAACAGCTCCCTACCCATGCGAATCGGAACGGTGACATCCTTATCACCATGTACAATCATCACCGGACTGTGTATGCGCGGCATCTTTTTGATGGAGTCGAACCTGCTCTTAACAAGCAGGCGAGACGGGACGAAGAATGTAATCGCCGGTCGATTATAGCGCGCCATGGCATCTACCGATGTGAATGAAGACTCGAGTATGACTGCCTTGACGCGATGGCGCATTGCCAGCTCCGCGACCACGCAGCCGCCCAGCGAGCGCCCGAAGAGTACCAGCCTGTCATGGTCTATATCATCCCGTGAGCGCAGGTACTCCAGCGCACCCTCTCCGTCGCTGTACACGCCCTTTTCGGACGGCTTGCCATCGCTGAGACCGTATCCCCGGTAGTCGAATATGAACACATTCGCGCCGACGTGCTGGTAGAGGAGCATCATGTTGTACACGCGGTTGCTGATATTGCCCGCGTTGCCGTGAAACCAGACGAGAGTATCGTCGCCTCTGCCGGGGATGAACCAGCCGTGCAGCTGTGTGCCGTCGGCTGCGGAGAAATACACCTCCTCGAAGTGCATACCCAGGTCGTCAGGAGTATTCGTTATCTCCTTCGTTGGGAAGAACGCCAGCCATCTGTCGAACAAGTAACTTTCCCTCGCTACTGCTGCCGCAACAAGAACCAAAGCCGCAGACAACACCCAAACTCGGGCCGCTTTATTTAGCCTCTTTATCTTGTCCATCCATGTTCGTCGATGCCTACGGCGTCTGCGCGCCCTTTGCGTTTAGCACGATTGAGTACAGCGACTTGTCGGCGCAGATGTATAGGCGGTTCTTGTCAGGTCCGCCGAAGCAGCAGTTGGCGTTGCGGTCTTCGGGCACCAGAATCTTGCCCAGCAACTCGGCGTCGGGGCTGTACACATGGATGCCGTCCGCCGCGCTCGTGAAGATGTTGCCGTCCGTGTCGCATCGGAATCCGTCCGACTTGCCCGGGCTGACGACCGCAAACTCGCGACCATTCGTCAGCTGCCTGCCGTCTTCCACATCGAACGCCATGATGTTTCCAGGCTCGCCGGTGTCCGCGACATACAGTATGCTCTCGTCCGGCGAGAAAGCGATGCCGTTGGGCCTGTCCATCGAATCCACCACGACCTCAAGCGCGCCCGTGTCCGGCTCGAGGCGGAACACGAAGCAGCCGGTGAGTTCGCTGTCCGATTTGTGCCCTTCGCGGTCGCTGAGGATGCCGTACGGCGGATCGGTGAACCAGATAGTGCCATCCGACTTGACCACCAGGTCGTTCGGCGAATTGAGCCTATTGCCCTCGTAGTTGTCGGCGAGCGTAACAACCGCGCCGTCGTGCTCGGTACGGCTGACGCGGCGATTGCCATGCTCGCAGCTCACTAACCGCCCTTCGAGGTCGCGGTAGTGCCCATTCGTAAAGCCCGCCGGCTGCCGAAAGACCGAAACGCCGTCCGCGTCCGAATATCGCAGCATGCGGTCGTTCGGAATGTCGCTCCAAAGCAAATAGTCCCCCTCCGCGAAATAGACGGGACCTTCCGCCCACTCCATCCCGGTGAAGTGCTTGACCAACTCCGCGTTATCCGGAATCATCGCAGCGAAGCGGTCATCATATATCTCGAAACCTTCTCGTTGTGCTGGCACGGTGGCAACTCCTTGAATTGGTTGGGCTAACAGGATGTGTACAGGATGGATAGGACGATAATATAGGATACAGGCGGGATTTGTGAACTTGTGGCGGGCGTCAAACCGACCGCTCAATCGTCTCTGCCAGCCAAGCGTTGAGGCTCTTGCCTTCAGACTTCGCAACGGCATTCGCCGCCCTGTGAACCTCCGGGCTAATCCTGAGAGGGATTCGTCCTGAAAAGGGCTTGTCCGGCTCTTGTCCCCTTTCGGCGCACATGGCGAGATAGTCGTCTATCGAAAATCGGAATTCCTTGTTCAAATCCTCTACTGAAGTCCCCTCGAAGAAAATCACATCGCGCGTATCGATAACCTCTCCGTGAAAAAGCTTTGCCTCATCGTCATATTTGAAAATGGCTTGGTAGCCTTTGTATTTCATCACGGTTCTATGCCTGCCTCTCTCAGGAATCTTCTCATCGCCTCTACTGCGCCCCTTGTAGCCTCCGGGCGAGGATGCGGACGATGAGCATGCGCCCGAACGCCGTTCAGCTCAATTCCTATTCTTGACCCGGCGCGTTCTTCTATGTCCGCGCCACATGCAAGAAGCAGTGACTCTATATCATCCCATCGAATTCCCGACTGGGTAGGGTGTCGGGAAATCGCTTCCAGCGTTCTGCGATGCCTTCTCCTCATGCGTCAATCATATCATGAAATGATATTGTTCAGACAACTTAGCGTATCATGGATGAACTGAATGAACAGGATATGCAGTATAATTCGGCGTAGCAAATGTGTCTAACGGGCAAGCAAGTATAGCGAGAACGCAAGGCTTTTCTCATGCGAAACATATTCAGAGGCTTGAAATCGGTCGTGGGCGGCGGGCGTAATAGCGGTTCGCCGGACGACTACGGCGCGCTGCGTGACATTGAGAACCACGCGGTCAAGATCGCGCGCGAGGCGGGGGAGATTCTGCGCTGGCACTTCGAGCGCGCGCTGAATGTGGAGTACAAGGACGACAAGAAGAGCGACCCCGTAACCAACGCCGACTACGAGTGCCAGCGATACCTGCAAAACGAGATTGCCAAGCGCTTCCCCGATCACGGCATTTTGGGCGAAGAAGACGACGCCAACGCGCGCGAAAGAGCGGACAGTCAGCCCGCGCCCGATTTCGTCTGGGTGCTGGACCCGCTGGACGGCACGCGTAACTTCCTGTCCGGCTTGCCGATATACGCCAGTTCCATCGGCGTGCTGTACCGTGGTGCGCCCATCGCGGCGGCGGTGTTCATGCCCTGGCCCAGCGATGTCGGCAGCATCGTGATGCACGCGCGCAAGGGCGGCGGCACGCGCATCGACGGCACACGCGTGCCCGCGTTGACGGCGGATGCTCCGGACGGCAACAGGCTTGTTACGCTGCCCGGCGGCTTTGGTGCGCTGTTCGATGTGCGCAAGCAGTTGCGCGGTAAGGTGGGCGAGCTGCGAATGACCGGCAGCATCGCATACGAGCTTGCGATGGTGGCTAAGGGCGTAACGCAGTACACGATAACCACCGCGCCGTTCCTGTGGGACGCGGCGGGCGGTTCGCTGCTGGTGATGGAAGCCGGCGGCATTGTGCTGCAAGGCGGACGCCGAAAGCTGCTGGGCAGACTGCCTATCGCCCTGAGCTGGCAGCCGCTGGAATCGTTCGCGCCATCGTGGACAAGCGGAACAACCACAATGAAAGAACTCCGAGAATGGCGAGCGCCACTCCTGCTAGGCAGCCCAAGCATAGCGCGCTATGTAGCCGCCAACCTCCGCGGCAAGACAGACATCAAGCGCCAAATCAGGCGTCGCCTATCCCGAGGGCGTAAGTAGGGCGGCGCTTCTCCCAGTGTGCCAATTGCAAGTAGATGTGGGGGCGGCGTCCTGCGGTAGGGAAGCGACGGGAAGGAAATGATGGATGAAGACGATTTCACAAATCCCGTTGCCCGCCGTACTGGAATATCTTGTCCTAGCGTCGAACAGTGCCTCCGGGATTGCTCACCGAGCTCGCTCGGCCCATTAATGTATAAGCCCAAGAAGATGGCAGTCTTTTCCAACGCTTCTTGCCGACGGCAGCCACAAGTCTTTGGTTGTAACCGGATAGCGATGTGAACAAATACACATCAACTCCAAGTTCTGACAGATCCTGTATCAGTTCGACGTAGTCCCCGTCGTTTGAAATCAGCGCCAGCGTAGTGTGGCTTGGATCTTGGCCGCAGTCGCTCTTTGCCTGTTCAACGATCTCCCCATCCAAGTCGTGATCGTCCTCAAAGACACGCCAGCCGAGTTCGATAAGTCCATTCGTCGCATCGGGTTGATTTGGGCTCGCGAAAGCCTTGAAGAGTTGGAAGGAAGCTCTCTTGAGCGGGCGTCTGATCTCCCAGCGTATTGAGGAATCAATGTGAGGGACCTGAAGGGCTGATGCAGAGTAGTTCTGAAAGTCCCACATGACTACGAGCCTGTCCCTATTCTTGTTGGATGTGTGCACAGGCTTTCTCCTTTGGAAGAAACTCGGAGTAATATCATTGTCCATGGCAATGGAATAGATCGCGGCTAGGGAGTCCGCATCCGGTGTTGTAGCGCCGGTTTCCCAGCGGGAGAGCGTGTTAGCAGGCACTCCAATGAGTTCAGCCATCTTTGTCTGTGTCAAGTTCATACGCTTGCGCAACCTGACAATACTGTCAGGTCTGAATTGGTACTTCCCTAGTCTCGCTGGCGCCATTCTGTTCACCCATCCCCGAATGTCTGATTCTATGTAAGGCTAGCAGGGGTTGATGCATTAGTCAACAGATATGTAGAACATTGCATATCTGTTGATTCAGGATGATTTCGTTGGGAATCCCCAGCACGCGAAGTCATTGGGGCACCCTGCTTGCAATGCTACACGTCCAACTTGACGCACAGGGTGAAAGTTCTCGACTTAGTGAAGTGTGGTGGAGCTGAGGGGACTTGAACCCCTTACCTCCTGCTTGCAAAGCAGGCGCTCTCCCGGATGAGCTACAGCCCCACGCTAGGAGTTGTCAGTGGACAGTTATAAGTATTCAGTAATAAGCGGGCAGTGTGGAGTTGCGCTAAGGAACGCGCTGATGACTGACGGCTGAAAACTGATGACTAATAACGGGCAAAATAATAGGGCTGGTCTTTGACTTCAACCGGCCCTAGAACGCGCTCTCGCAAGAGCGCCTTAACCGCTGGATAGTGGAAACGAACAGTAGTTTAGCAAAGTTTGTGTTTTTGCAAATGGTTGTACAGTAGGTTGTCTCAGGGAGGTATTACGGGTTTCGAGGAACTCCCCTCATTGCTGAGGTCCGGCTCTACTCTCTGCCTTTGGCATCTCGCCTACTGACCGACCTAGGATTTTCCGTCCGTGCGGCGTATGCCACAGGTAGGAATCTCCCTAGAAAGGAGGTGATCCAGCCGCACCTTCCGGTACAGCTACCTTGTTACGACTTAGTCCCAGTCACCAGTCCCACCCTCGGCGCCTGCCTCCTTGCGGTTAGCCCAGCGACTTCAAGTGTTACCGACTTCCATGACTTGACGGGCGGTGTGTACAATCCCCGGGAACGTATTCACCGCAGTGTGCTGACCTGCGATTACTAGCGACTCCGCGTTCATGCAGGCGAGTTTCAGCCTGCAATTCCAACTGGGGCCAGATTTGTGGGATTAGCTCCGGCTCGCGCCATCGCGACCCTCTGTTCTGACCATTGTAGCGTGTGTGTAGCCCTGGGCGTAAGAGCCGTGCCGACTTGACCTCGTCCCCACCTTCCTCTCCCCTTTTAGGAGCAGTCTCGCTAGACATAGTAACTAACGACGAGGGTTGCGCTCGTTGCGGGACTTAACCCAACACCTCACGGCACGAGCTGACGACAGCCATGCAACATCTGTGCACTTGTCTCGAAAGAAGACCCGCTTTCACGGGCTGGCAAATGCATGTCAAGCCCAGGTAAGGTTCTTCGCTTATCATCGAATTAAACCACACGCTCCGCCGCTTGTGCGGGGACCCGTCAATTCCTTTGAGTTTTAGCCTTGCGGCCGTACTCCCCAGGCGGGATACTTATCGCGTTAGCTCCGACACAGGAGGGGTCGATACCCCCTATATCTAGTATCCATCGTTTAGGGCGTGGACTACCCGGGTATCTAATCCGGTTTGCTCCCCACGCTTTCGTGTCTCAGCGTCAGGTACAGCCCAGAAAGCCGCCTTCGCCTCTGGTGTTCCTCCGGGTATCTACGCATTCCACCACTACTCCCGGAATTCCGCTTTCCTCTGCTGCCCTCGAGCTTGCCAGTTTCCCATGACCGCTCCCAGTTGAGCCGGGAGATTTCACATGAGACTTAACATGCCGCCTACACACCCTTTACGCCCAGTAAATCCGGACAACGCTTGCATCCTACGTATTACCGCGGCTGCTGGCACGTAGTTAGCCGATGCTTATTCCTGTGGTACCGTCCTATCTCTTCCCACAGAAAAGGGGTTTACAACCCTAAAGCCTTCTTCCCCCACGCGGTGTCGCTGCGTCAGGCTTTCGCCCATTGCGCAAGATTCCCTGCTGCTGCCTCCCGTAGGAGTGGGGGCCGTGTCTCAGTCCCCCTCTGACCGATCATGCTCTCACATCGGTTACCCGTCTTAGGCTTGGTGGGCCATTACCCCGCCAACTACCTGATAGGCCGCAAGCTCCTCCCAGAGCGGTCGAAACCTTTCTTCATACAGCCGTAACCATATGAACGTACGGGGTATTAGGCCGGATTTCTCCGGATTATCCCCCTCTCCGGGGCAGATCACTTACGTGTTACTCAGCCGTCTGCCACTAGCGCCGGGGCCGAAGCCCCATTGCCCGTTCGACTTGCATGCATTAAGCGCACCGCCAGCGTTCGTCCTGAGCCAGGATCAAACTCTAAACGTTTGTGTGTTCACTTCCACTATCCAGTTGTTAAGGTGCTTCCGCGATTGCGGTAAAAGATAGATTACACTAGCATCTATCCCTTGTCAACGATTTGTTAACCCGTTTTTGGACTTTTCCCGAAATCCACCCGCTCATTGCGCCGCGGTTGCTGTGCCATCAGGCCCGCACATCATATGAAATCCAAGAGTTCGCCAAAGTGTTCGTCGATATGCAATCGCTTCGACACAGCGCGGACTACGACCCTGACGCCACTTTCCACAAGTCCAAGGTTGTCCATGACATCACTGACGCGGAAGACCTCATCAATCTCTTCAACAGCGTGCCGCGCAGAGACCGCCGCGCCTTCGCTATCTATGTGCTACTGGACATCAGAAGAAGCGGCTAGGCTTCCAGCTCCGCCAGAATGCCGCGCACATAATTGACGCTACGCCTGTCCTTGTACAGCTGGTCGCCGGTGTTCGTGCCCTCCAGGGCGAAGTAGCCGTCGTAGCCGGCCTCGACCATTGCGGAAATGGCGAAGCGATAGTCTATATCGCCGTCCGGCAGGGGGACGCGGATGTAGTAGGAGTGGTCAAGCTCCGGCACATGCACGCGATTCAGCGACTTGCAGTGCCAGTACTTGGAGTGCGCCGCCAGCGCGCTTATGCACTGCTCCATTGTCTCTTCAGGCTCGTCGTAGTTCCATAGCACGTTGCCGAGGTCCGGGTTGGCGTGGACGAATGGGCTGTCGGCAAGTTCCAGCAGGTGCAGTGTTGACCAACTGTTGTCCGCGATGGAATGCTGGTGCACCTCGATGGTGATGTCGATGCCGTTGTCGCCCGCCATAGCGCCAACTTCGCGTAGCGCCTTTGCCGTGCGGATAAAGTCTTCCTGCGATGCCATCTGGCTGGAGCCGTGAGACTCCGGCGCGCCGGAAGGTCCCGTGTCGAGCATGCGGTTCTGCGGCGGACCGCTGAGCGCCGTGTTCACGATGTCCGCGCCCAGCGCAGATGCCACCTCCACCGACTTCTCCAGCCGCTTGCGGTTGTGCGCGGCAGTTTGCGGATAGCACAGCGCGCCGCCCGCGCGAATGGCTACGCAAGGCGTGCCATTGTCGTCAAGTCGCTTTTTCACCTCATTGACTCTGCTCTCATCAACCTCAAGCCCGCCGTTGGACGATCCGGACAAAAAGTTGTCCAGCCCAAGCTCGATGCCGTCGAAGCCGATGTCGCGCACCTTGCCGAGGTAGTCGGACAGCGCGCGCTCATCGGGCAGCGACCACGCCGCGCCCGCCTCGAACGGGTAATATGTGCTGCGCCGGAATGCGTATGCGATTTTCATAGTTAATTCCCTCCTAAATCTATCTCAAACTACATCGATTTCGCGCTGTGTATCAATTGCGCGTCAACGGCTACTCGGCATCTTTCAATAGCGGATCATCATCGCCTGCCCCGTTGTTATTGCCGTTGCGCAACTCTCGCTCGTACGCGCGCCCCTTCTCGAAGTCTATCTCAATGCCTTGCTGTATCAACGCCTTCTCGCGCTTTATCCGGTGCTCTTCCAACTTTCGTTCAACCCAGTTGGATATAATAGACTCAATACCCCGGCTTCCAGTAAATCTCTATTCTTTCTTGCCATCCGCACTAGGAGATTCGTCGGAGCCATAACCGTTAGCTTCTTCAGCAATTCGCTCGCGCTCAAGGGTGCGTCCTATCTCAATGCCCTCCTCACGCCCCACCTCAATGCCTTCCTCACGTCCTATCTCGATGCCCTCTTTGCGCCCTTGTTCAATCAACGCCTGCGCGCGCTTTTGCTCGCGCTCCTCCAGTTTTCTCTCCACCCAGTTGGATATGACCATAGTAAGCCGTCCTCCCTCTGCGAATATGTACGATGTAGATGCGGATAGAATCGGGATAACTCCGGCTCTCCACAAGACATTCATCAGTGTTTCAGTAGGGCTGTCTCGCGTTACAACTGCCGTTTCATACCAGACTACCAGAGATACGCCGGTGACGAACTGGACTGTGAACAGCGCGAAGTACGCTGTCAACCATCCCTCGGAGACGCTCCATACGGACGCTCGTCTTGGTCTTTCACCCTCACCTCTTTCGCTTGCCGCCAATTGCGCTACCCCTCCAGCCCAAACGCCCCCACCGCCATATCTACGATATATCGGCTAATCGTCAGCGAAGAAGTGGCGCCGGGGGATGGCGCGCTTAGCACATGGATCGCGTTTTCCGTCTCGGATATGGCGAAGTCTTGCAGCAAGTTACCGTTGCTATCGACCGCCTGCGCACGCACGCCTGCGCCCGGCTCGCTGAGGTCGTCCATCTCTATCGACGGCACGAGCGTCTGCAGCGATGTCAGGAACAGCGACTTTCGCAACGAGCGATGCTGCTCATCTATGCCGCTTTTCCAGTGCGTCAGCGACATCTTCCAGAAACCGGGATATGTCAGCGTCTCGAACGCCTCGCCCAGATTGAAGCTCGTCTTCGTGTAGCCCTCGCGCGCGAATGCGAGCACCGCGTTGGGGCCCGCTTCCACGCCGCCGGTGATGCGCTTGGTGAAATGCACGCCGAGGAACGGCAAGCTAGGGTCGGGCACAGGGTATATCAGGCTGCGCACGAGATACTGGCGCTCCGGCTTGATGGAAAAATACTCGCCGCGGAACGGGATAATGCGCAGCCCCGGCTCTGCGCCCGTCATCCGCGCCACCTTGTCGGCTTGCAGCCCCGCGCAGTTGATGATATGCCGCGCCGTAATATCGCCGCGCGATGTTTCGAGATACATCTGCCCGTCTCGTCGCGTGATGCCGTGCACTGCCGTGTTCAGCATCAGGTCGCCGCCGTTCTCGCCAAACTCGATGGCGTAAGCCTGCGATACCTTCTTGAAGTCGATGATGCCCGTGTTTGGCGAGAATATCGCTTGCACTCCGGCGGCATACGGCTCAAGCTCGGCGAGGCGCTCCGGACCAATCATCTCCAGCCCCTCCGCGCCGTTCGCCGTGCCGCGCTCGAACAGGTCTTGCAGTCGCGGCACTTCCTCATCCGTGATGGCTACGATGACCTTGCCGCACATCTCGTATTCGATGCCGCGCTCGTCGCAGAACTGGCGCAGCAGCCTGCCGCCGGTCGAGCAGAAATTCGCCTTCTGCGAGCCTGGCGCGTAGTAGATGCCCGCGTGGATGACGCCGCTGTTGTGCCCGGTCTGGTGCTGCGCGACCTCGCCGTCCTTCTCCAGCACGACTATCTTGTAGCGCGGGTATTCCTCCGCCAGCCGCATAGCCGTCGCAAGCCCAATAATGCCCGCGCCAATTACCGCAATGTCATAACTATTCTGAAAGCTCATAATCTCTCCTGTAGCACATTCCCGCGATGTTTAGCGATTGTAACATAGCCGCGTATCTTGTCCCGTATCATCCTGCATATCCTGTCTATCAATGTAAGTTCCTCCGCAAGTTCCACATTGTCCATCGTCGTGATAGTCTAATCATAGTTGGTACACGAAATAGGAAAGGGACAAAGAAATGGCAGCGCAAGCGCAATACTCGGCAATCATCGTTGGCGGCGGGCACAACGGGCTAGTCGCCGCGAACTACCTCGCGCGGCAGGGCAACAGCGTATTGGTGCTGGAACGCCGCGACTTCGTTGGCGGCGCGTGCATCACGGAAGAACTGTTCCCCGGATTCCGGGTCTCAAGTTGCTCGTACATCTGCCACATGCTGCAGGAGAAAGTCATCAACGACCTAGAACTCCGTAAGCATGGGCTTGAGATATACGAGATGGACCCCGTGAGCTTCAGCCCTTTGCCAGGAGGCAATCATATTATGCGCTGGCACGACGACGAGCGCACCGCGGAGAGCATCGCGCGCATATCCCCGGCGGACGGCGCGCGCTACCACGAATGGGTGGCGTTCTGGGAGCGGGCAGGCGGCATCATCCTGCGTTACTTCCTGACGGACCCGCCCACGCTGGCGGAGATCGCCGCCGATGTGCGCGGCACGCCCGACGAACCTATCTTCGAGCGCATGCTCACCGGCAGCATGAAGGACCTCGTGGAAGAACACTTCGAGTCGCCGCTGGTGCGAGCCAGCTTCATAGACGCGCAGGACGCGGGCGATGTGCGAGCGCCCGGCAGCATCATGGCAGTCGGCTACATTCGTAGCGACATTCTTACGCCTGATGAGAACTTCGGCATTCCGAAGGGCGGCATGGGCGCAATCACGCAGGCGATGGCGCGCTCCGCAGAGGCGCACGGCGTGGAAATCCGCCTGAACACCGAAGTGCGGCAGATACTTACGACCAACGGCAGAGCAAACGGCGTTCTACTCGCCGAC
The DNA here is from genome assembly GCA_009840355.1 of Chloroflexota bacterium. NCBI lineage: Bacteria > Bacillati > Chloroflexota > Chloroflexota bacterium. The sequence continues at coordinate 54,403 of VXNZ01000009.1, read as the reverse complement.
GGCGAGCGCATCCACGCGGACGCCGTGCTGTCCAATGCCGACCCCAAGCGCACATTCCTGTCACTCATGGACACAGACGATGTGCCGTCTCCGCTGCTGAACGACATCCGCCGCGCCAAGACGAATACGGGATTCCTCAAGTTTCACGCCGCATTGGACGAGCTGCCGGACTTCTCGGCGTACCTTGGGCAGGACTACGACCCTAAGGCGCTGGCGTACACTCGCATCTGCCCTTCGGTCGAATACTTCGAGCGAAGTTGGGATGACGTCAAGTCGGGCAGGCCGTCCGGTAGCCCAATAATGTTCGTCCAGATTCCGACAGTTTATGACGACACGCTCACTCCGCCCGGCAAGCATGTGATGTCCGTCTGGTCGATGTACGCGCCGGTCCGGTTGCGCGAGGGCACTTGGCAGGAAGCGCGCCACGCCGTAGGCGAGCACCTAATCGACACGATAGCGCAGTACGCGCCGAACTTCCGCGATGTGCTGCTAGACTGGGAACTCTTCACGCCGGTGGAACTCGAAGAGCGCGTAGGCTTGACCGACGGCAACATCCGCCACTTGGACATCACCTCGCAGCAAATGTTCGCGGGGCGTGGGAGCCGCAGTATCTCAGGCTACCGCACGCCGATAGAAGGGCTATACATCTGCGGCGCCGGCGCCCATCCCGGCGGCGAAGTAACCGGCGCTCCCGGCCACAACGCCGCACGCACCGTCCTGCGTGACTGGGAGCAAGTAACATAACCCATAAGTGTGCCGGCGTGATGTGCGCTAGAATGAGATTAGCGGCGCGGTTGATTTACCCTACCAATATGAGCCAAGCAGGTGGACGCGATGGGCAAGAAATTTGAAGTGAAGATGGACGCCTCGGGGCGCGTGTGCATTCCGAAAGATGTCCGCAAGCAGCTTGGGCTGAAGCCGGGCGTCAAGGTAGCAATCGAAGCCGATGTCAAAGGCGATACCATCGTCCTGCATCCGTCCCGTGAGCGGCCCAGGCTGGTTAACAAGGACGGCGTACTGGTGCATCGCTGGGATGTGTTCGACGACTGGCTGGGAGAAGAATACGATGACGCCAAGTTGATGAGGGATGAGGACGGAGAAGTAAAGGCGCTACGCGATGACGATGGCGAAGTGCTTGACCCGTTCAGAGACGCAATCAAATGGGGGCGTGAGGCGTACAGCATACATGTGATGGGGGGAATGAATTGGCGAACGGACTATTGAGAACATTGCTGGACACTTCTGTCGTTGTGCCGGCACTGCTTGAAACTCACCCTTCGCACACCGCAGCCTCGGATTGGCTCCATAGAGCGGAAATCGGCGAAATAGACGGGATTGTAAGTTCCCATACTCTGTCCGAAGTGTACAAGGTTATAACGGGAATGAACCGACGTCCGCGATATACCGCATCTCAAGTAATGAGGATAATCTCCGACAGAGTGCTGCCATTCTTCGACATCATAACGCTTGAAGCAGACGAACATATCGCTGCGATGGAACAACTCGTTCGCTTGGACATCACCGGCGGTACAATCTACGACGGTCTCATCGCCCACGCAGCCGTGAAAGGCAATGCAGAGCAACTTGTAACCTTCAACGAATCCGACTTTCGCAGGGTAAGCGCCGGCCTGCCCCTGCAAATCATAGTTCCGTAGCACGACAAGCAAATTACCATATCGGAGCGTTTCAATGACCACCACCGACATTAATTTCATGACCGCCGTCGAGCTTTCGCAGCGCATTCGCAGCGGAGATCTGTCCTGCGTAGAGGTGATGCAGGCGCATATCGCGCAGATTGACCGCGTGAATCCGCAGGTCAACGCTATCGTTACCTATCATCCCGACACGGCGCTTGAGGGCGCGAAATCTGCCGATGCTGCGCTGAGTCGCGGCGACGATGTGGGCGTATTGCACGGCTTGCCGGTGGCGCACAAGGACCTCGCCGACACCGCCGGAGTGCGTACCACATACGGCTCGCCCATCTACGCCGGCCACATCCCGGAGCAGGACGCGCTGATGGTCGAACGTCTGAAGCAAGCGGGCGCGATCTCCGTCGGCAAGACGAACACGCCCGAGTTCGGCGCAGGCTCGCAGACATTCAATGAAGTCTTCGGCACGACGCTCAACCCATACGACCTGACCAAGACTTGCGGCGGCAGCAGCGGCGGTGCGGCGGTCGCGCTGTCGTGCGGCATGGTCGCCATCGCGGACGGCAGCGACCTCGGCGGTTCCTTGCGCAACCCGTCGAACTTCTGCAACATCGTCGGATTTCGCACCTCCGTCGGTCGCGTTCCGGTCTGGCCATCCGCCATGCCTTGGACATTGCTATCGGTGCAGGGACCGATGGCGCGCACCGTGCAGGACACCGCCCTAATGCTCAGCGCCATCGCCGGTCCGGACGCGCGCTGCCCTGTCGCCCTGACAGACGAAGGCGATTCCTTCAACCCGCTGACACACTCGCTAGAGCGCGACTTCGAGGGCGTGCGAATCGCGTGGAGCAGTGATATGAACGGGCTGCCCGTTGACCCGCGCATCCTGAGCGTCATCGAGAGCCAGCGCGGAGTTTTCGGCGAGCTTGGCTGCGACATAGATGAAGCGTGCCCCGATTTCAGCGATGCCAACGAGGTATTCATGACTATGCGCGCGGCGAGCATGGCGGCAAGCCGCGCCGAACTGCTGCGCACGCACCGCGACCAAATGAAAGACACGGTCATCTGGAACATCGAGCAAGGCATGAAGCTGACCGCCGCCGAGATTGGCGCCGCCGAAATCAAGCGCGCAGCCCTGTACGAGCGCGTCCGTAAGTTCATGGAGACCTACGAATTTATGGTATTCCCGGTCAGCCAGCACCCGCCGTTCGATGTTACGCAGCCGTACCTGACGGAAGTCGCCGGCGTGCAGATGGACACTTACATCGACTGGATGCGATCCTGCTACTACATAACCGCCACCGGGCATCCCGCCATCTCCGTGCCTTGCGGCTTCACTGACGAAGGCTTGCCCGTCGGCATCCAAATCGTAGGTCGGCACCAAAGCGAATTCTCCGTCTTGCAACTCGCCTACGCCTTCCAGCAGGCGACCGGCTTCTGGAAACAGAGACCGGCGATTGCCGCCTAACCTTTGAAATCCCTTAACCCTCTAGGCGAAGGTTAGGATAGGAGACCCACGAAAGGATGCCAGACGCGCATGCCAGAGTTCGTCCAACTGCTGATTGAAGACCCGTTCAGGCAGCCCCTTCTACTCATCGGGACAATCTTGTTCTGGGGCGGCGTGATAGCGTTCCTGCTGGCGCTGTTCCATATTGGCACTATACGGCGGGCGTTTGGACTTTGGGCGCTTGCGCTATTACTCGCAGTCGCGCATGCTTGTACAGCCTGAAGATGCTATCGAGCGCACGGTTTACATCCACATCCCGCAACCAATGGTAATCATCTATATTTATGAGGAACTGACATGACAACCATCCTTTGCTACGAAGATAGCTACATCCGTGAGTTCGATGCTACGGTCATTGATGCCGCGCCGAAGGGCGTTGTGCTAGACAGCACTGCGTTTTATCCGGGCGGTGGCGGGCAGCCCGCGGATAGCGGCATGCTCTCATCAGGCGATGCTTATTATGCGGTCAAGAAGCTGTCTCGGCAGTCCGGCAAGCTTGTTCACGAGATAGACGGCGAACTGCCGGCGGTCGGCGCGAGCGTTCACGGCACGCTCGACTGGGATAGGCGCTACCTGCTGATGCGCACACACACCGCGCTGCACATCCTGTGCGGCGTCGTCTGGCGCGATTACGGCGCGCAAGTTACCGGCGGCAACATGCAGCCGGGCAGCGCGCGCATGGACTTCGAGCTGGAGAACATGTCCGTCGATTTCGCGGAACGCATGGAGACGCTGGTGAACGAAGAAGTGCAGGCGGCGCGTCCTATCGAAGTCGCGACGCTGCCCCGCGAAGAAGCCTTCAGCATCCCCGACCTCATCCGCACGAAGATAAACCTGCTGCCGCCCGCAATCACCGAAGTACGGACGGTCAACATCACCGGGCTGGACTTGCAGGCAGACGGCGGCACGCATGTCGCCAACACCGGCGAAGTCGGCATCATCAAGGTTGTGGGACACGAAAGCAAGGGACGCATCAACAAGCGCCTGCGCATACGCCTGGATGCGTGAAGCCGCCTGCCAAAACCAACCCTGATGGCAGGTTTTTCCGTCCAATCATCGTTGGATTTTTCCTAGAACTTAGTCAATTTCCTGATAGAATTAAGACCGTAGGCGCTGCACAGAACGCCGATATTCCATCAGGGAGTCATTAACATGACCGACCTCACTCGATATCCGGAGCTTGTCATCAAGCAGCAGATTGAACAAATGGAGATTTTCACGCCGTTCGAGACTGCCAATCGCTATGGCGTCTATACCGCCGGCGGCACGCAGCTTATGCATGCCTACGAAGAGTCGGGAGGCATCAGCCGACAGTTCGCGGGTTCCCGTCGCGCACTATCCATCCATGTCGTGGAAGGCGACGGCGCGCCGGTCTTGCATGCAAGCCGCGACTTCTTCTGGTTTCGCTCGCATTTGCGGGTCGATGCCGGCGGCAGGCGTATAGGCGCCCTGAACCGCGTATTCGGACTTGGCCGCAAGTTAGCGCTTGTGGACTCAAATGAACGGGAAATTACGCGGCTAACCAGCGGACTCTTTCGCCCACACACTTTCATCGCCAACAATGCAGGTGGTGGCGAAGTAGCGCGTGTGACCAAGCAGTGGAGCGGGTTCGGCAGAGAGATGTTCACCGACGCCGACACTTTCGTCGTGCAGTTCACGGATGGCAGCGCCGACAACGACTTCCGCCTGCTGATGCTTGCCTCGGCGTTCGCTATCGACCTCGACTTCTTCGAGAATCAAAGCTAACGCGGCGTCTTATCGAGCGCCCCTCAGACGGGGATCGAGCGTGTCGCGCAGGGCGTCGCCTACGAAGTTGAACGCCAGCACCACCAGGAATATCGTTATGCCCGGCGTGAATGTCAGCCACGGCGCCTGATCGACGACCTCGAAGGCGTGGCGCAGCATGCCGCCCCATGTAGGTGTCGGCGGCTTGACCCCGACGCCGAGGAAGCTCAGCGACGCCTCCAGCAGTATCGCGGCGCCGAACGCGATTGACGCCTGTACTATGACCGGCGCGAGGCTGTTGGGTATCAGGTGCGAAGATATGATGCGAACTGGGCTTGCCCCCAGAGCGACTGCGGCTATCACGTAGTCGCGCTCCTTCACTGACAGCACCTGCGCGCGTATGAGACGCGCGACAGCCGGCGTGAAGACAAGCCCAATCACCAGAATGATGTTTCGCATTGCTCCCCCGGTGATTGCCACCAGCACAAGCGCAAACACGATGTTTGGGAATGCCGCCAGCGCGTCCATTATCCGCATGAGTATCTCATCCGTCCATCTGCCCGCCCAGCCGGAGATAGTACCGATGACGATGCCCGCCACGACCGCGATTCCCACACCGGCACCGCCGATGACCAGCGACACACGCGCGCCGTAGATGAGCCGCGCGAGCTGGTCGCGCCCCAATCTATCCGCGCCCAGCCAATATTCCGCGCTAGGGTCCTGCAGGCTGTCTCGCGGGTTTATCTTGATGGGGTCATGCAGCGCCAGAATCGGCGAGAACACAGCCGCGATGACGGCGATTCCGAGCACCGCTAACCCGAACTTGGCGAGGCGCACGCTCACCAGCTCGCGCAGCGTCTGTAGGAAGCGGCTTCTGTTGACCCAGCTTAGTTCCTGCTGGGCAAGCTCGTTATCTGCCGCTTCAGCCAGCTCTTGTTCTCTCATAAGTACAACCTGCCGCCTGCCCGTTCACCTTCTATCCCACTTTTGTAGCCGCCACACTCTGAATTGAAGCCTCTTGAAACGGTCACTCATACCTGATACGCGGGTCCAAGAATGCATAGGAAATGTCCGCGATAAGATTGGCGACAAGTACGCCCAGTGTAAGAATCATCAGCCCCATCTGCACTACCAGGAAGTCCTTTGCTATCACTGCGTCCACGATGAACTTGCCGATGCCCGGAAGGAAGAAGACCGTCTCCGTCACCACTGTGCCGCCGACCAGCGTTCCGAGCTGCAATGTGGAGAGAGTTATCACCGGGAGCAGCGAGTTCTTCATCGCATGCAGCAGCACGACCCGCCGCTCCATCAACCCCTTGGCGCGCGCAGTGCGGATGTAGTCCTCGCGCATCACTTCCAGCAGACCGGCGCGCATCTGGCGCATCGTTACAGCTGACAGCGCCGTGCCAAGCGTAATCGTGGGCATAAGCATCCTGCGTGCCCACTCGATAGGGCTGTCTAGGTAGCTGACATATCCGCCGGTAGGCAGCCAGCCCAGCCACACTCCGAAGAAGATAATCATCAGCATGCCAAGCCAGAAGTTGGGCAGTGCGATGCCCGACACCGCGAAGCTAGTCACGGCTATGTCCCCTATGGAGTTGCGTCTGAGCGCGGAAATCACGCCCATGGGAATGCCTATCAGCAGCGACAGAAGCCACGAAAGCCCAGCGAGCTGCACGGTGAAGCTTAGGCGGCTGCGTATCTGTGGAAACACATCCTGGCCGCTCAGAAGCGATGTTCCCCAGTCGCCTCGCACCAGACCCCAAGCCCAGTTGAAATACTGCGTTGTGAGCGGCTTGTCCAGCCCGTATCGCTTTTCAATCGCGGCGAGGACATCGGGATCGACAAAGCCCGTCTCGTCCACGGCGGCGAGCAGTCGCGCAGGGTCGCCCGGCAGCACCCTTACCGTGGCGAACACGATGATGCTGATCAGCACCAGCACCGGAATGAGATTGATCGCTCTACGCAGCAGGTAACGCTGCATACCCTGTTCCTCTCAACCCGTTCGTTGTGGCGACTCTTTAGGTTCCGTTCGTGGTGAGCTTGTCGAACCACGAGAGCGCAAGCTTGCGAACTAGCCCTTCGACACGCTCAGGGCGAACGGGTATATCGTCCGACACCATCTAAAACAAAGCGGCCAGCAAGTCAATCTATTCTCCAAAGCCTGACTGCTGACCGCTGATACCTGATCGCTATCTACTGCTTTATCCAGAAATCGCCGTTGCGCACGAATCCGTCGCCGCGCATCGGGTTCGTCTCGCAGCCGCCCGTGGTCGGCGTGTGGCAGCCGACATAATTCACGCGCAGCATAGCGGGGATGTAGGTGTACAGGTTCTCCAAGGCTATCCGCTGGATCTGCTTATACTTGTCAATCTGCACAGCGCTGTCAAAGCTCTCGGACGCCTCGGCAAAGAGCATGTCAAGCTGATCCTGTAATGCTTGACCATCTGCGTCAAGCGCGGAACCCTGATCCTTGCATATCTTGGCTGGATAGTTTCCGTTGGAACTGGAGTGCAGAGAGCCTTCCATATACCACGGCAGCAACATCCCGGATCCTGTCTGGGTTACATGCGTCTGGCACTGCTCCATCACATCGGAGCGCTCGGATGCGTTGGAAACGATCTGGAAATCGAAGTTCACTCCAATCTCAGTCCAAGAGCCTTGCAGGAACTCGCAGAACTGCTGGCGGTCCGGCCTGCGCTCGCAAACCCCCGTCAGTTGCAGCGGCAGGTCAAGACCCTTGTCCGACGCTACCGCCTCTACGAGCGCCCTTGCCTCGTCAAGATCGTACCTAAGGTGTTCGCCCTCCCAGAGGTCCTGAGCATCGATACCGAACGGCGACTCCGGCGGGAATGTGTGCGCCTGGCTGTCTCGCAGCGTGTCAAGGTAGATGGATGTGTTTAGAGCGCCTCTGTCAACAGACTTGATGAGCGCGCGCCTGAGCCGCAGGTCGTCTAGCGGCTCAAGTCCGTGGTTCCAGACCCAGCCGTCCCAGCCAACGCCGGTGAAGTCCCAAACATCTATATTATCGTCCTTCTGCGCGGCTGGAATCTGCTCCGCCTGCAGCCAAGACACATTGACTTCGCCCGTCTGCAAGGCGGCGAGCCGAGTGCGCGTCTCCGAGATAATCTGGATGTTCACCTCGTCCGCGAACGGCTCGTGCCGCCACCAGTCAGGGTGCTTCTCCCAGTTCTGCGTTACGCCAACATCCCATAGAGTTAGCTTGTATGGGCCCGTTGCTATCGCATTGCTCTTGTGGTCGTCCGGACCAACTGCTTCCCAGTGTTCCTTGTTGTGGACGATGCTGCCCCTGTCGAACATCTTGACGACAAGGTTGGCGTCCGGCGGGTCCATCACAACATCGACCGTGTAATCGTCGATGGCGTTGACTTCGGTAACGGCGCGGAATGTGCTAGGGCAGCCCCTGCAGCCGGATTCCGCGTCGAACCAGCGATTCAGGCTGAACGACACATCCTCGGAGGTCATTTCGCCGAAGCCGCCTTGGAACTGCACGCCTTCGCGCAGATTGAATCGCACGCGGCTGCCGCCGTCTTCGACCTCGAACGAGTACGCCAGCGATTCCGACGGGTCGTACACGCTGTCCTTGCCGATGGCGACCAGCACTTCGTTGCCGGTGAAGAAGTACATGCGGTCAAAAGTACCGCCGGCCTGATAGCCGTCCGGGCTGGAAGCTTTGCGGAAGTACGCGACATTCAGCACGCCGCCCGTCTGACCGTTCGGGTCGGCAGGCCTGGGAGGTGTGATGTCCGCCATAGCCTCGGGCGCCGCAGTGGGTGCGGCTTGTGCGGGAGCGGCGGGAGGAGTCGTTGGCGCCGGCGCTGCAGCGGCAGGCTGCGCGGGCGCCTCTGCGGCGGGCGGCTCTGCGCTCGAACAAGCCGCAGCCAGCGCAAGTGCAGGCAATAAGAGTAGCATCAGGAAAGTAGCACTTCGACGAATTGACAGGTTAAGCATGCGCGTCCCCTCCGTGTCTATCTACTTATTCGCTATAAGACTCCTTGATTATAAGTATCGCCAAACTCAATGCGCCCACTTTACATAATTTGCCCCAGACTTGCAACCCCCAAACCGATGGGCTGATTTGATAAGCCCCCTCATAAGTTCCTTCCCTCTTCTTGGGAAAAGTTAGGACAGGAAAGTTAGGACAGGGATGATAGTTCGCCAGCAAGACAAAGAAACCATGGAACAACAACGCTGCGATACGACGACAAATTACCTTCACATGCGCTTATGCCACGTGTGAAGGTAATTATCCTACTAACTAAATCAGATTGAAGCCCGCCTGATGCCAGGAAGCTACGCCATGCTTGGGCAGCCCTTGGCTTGTGGTGCGCAGCGTAGATGTGGGAGTCGTAAGGCGAATGCAGGACGGGTTTGGCATGTACACGATGCCGGCTACAACGTCAATGGGGACAGCAATCTCTCCGGATGGGCAAGGCTGAGGCGTCGGTGGGTTCAGAGAGTCCGGCGTAGCGGTCTGCGAGACGGTCGTCGGAGTTGGCGTCTGCATATGCTCTGGAACAACCATGGCTTCGGATGTAGCCGTATTCGTGGGCGCGGCGGCGGCGAGGGCGTTGTTCTGCGAGAGGCGTAGTCGGGCGTTTGCGCCGCCGACTCGCACGCTGTGGCAATCAGCGCGGCGGCAATCAGCAACATCAGCAATATAGCAATCGGGCGAAACGGCGGATTAATAAAGCGCATCTTGCCACAATATTCATCTGCTAGTCAGCGATGGGATGTGCATATCATCGATTGGGATAAGGCAAGTTCGCCGTGCGCCGGCGCATCAGGATTCAGCGTGCGCCGCGCCCCCTTCTTCCAGCGCGGCAAGGATGTCCGCGACAAGCGCGCGCGCCGATTCCTCCGTAAGTTCGACGGCAACCCGCGCGTCAAGCCCCTTGCCCGGGTTCACGAAGTCGATGTTGAGGGTATGGGCGGTCGTCATATGGAAGGGATGGTCGTAATAGACCCGCGCCTCGGTAATCGGAATCCAGCCCGCCGTGCCCTTGCCGCTTCCCGTGATGTCGGATTTTTGGATTACATAAGTGCACATACTGCCGTTCTCCTGTAGTGCGAAATGGTCATAAGTGTGATAGCGCAGAGGTTACTATCGGTGCGCGAATGTGTCAACGCGGCGAGTGGCTACTCCCTGATTTGGCGCAGGCTGTCCATTGCGTCATCCGCTTGCGGGTCAAGCGCGCCGATGCCGGCTGCGATGGACGCATCGAGCAGTTCAGCGTCGCTAGAAATCATGAATAATTGAGACTGTTCGGTCATTGCGGCGATGGACAGCGCGGTAGCCAAGTGGATGGCATCACCCGCTCGGAGGCGATAGTTTTCAGTCGCCGACAGCGCCCGATACAGTATGTACTCGTTCAGCCGGACAATCTTCAACAAATCTGCCATGTCCTGGGAGAATTGAGATAATGCTCTCCCAGCAACACCAGCATCACTGACTCGCCTTACAATCGCCGCCTTAACCTCCAAAAGGCCGAAAGACGAGATATAGAACGACTCATCAGACGTAGCGCCCTCTATTAATGTCCTCATGAATTCTGAGCCCAATTCATTACCGAGATAGAGTTTCAGGACGGCGGACGTATCCAAATAATAGATGGACATCTGTTAGTAAGGGTTCTTCTTTCGGTCTTGTATCAGAAAGTCACTCAGTGATTCACCGTCAAGTTCTTTGTCCATCATCGCCCGAAGTTCGTCACGAGACATTGTTGGTTCGCCATATCTCTCAAACGCCTTGTGAACCCACGAATTCGCAGCCAGAAATTCAACACCATCCAAGATTTCAACATCTGGCTTCATGGGCGATTCTGCCTCTTTTCTCTTTTTGCTCGTCATTATTCAAGCCTCTTCAATTCACTTATGCCGCCATATCCCACTACACCACTATAACATCGTTCACCAGCGTGCCGATGTTGGCAATGGCGATGGTTACGGTGTCGCCTTCTTGCAGAGTGAAGTCGGGCGGCGGCACGATGGAAGTGCCCGTCAGCACCGCTGTCATGTTCGGCACATCGTTGTGTCTTTGCAGCCACTCCGCGAGTTCCTCGCAGGTGCGCGCCATCTGGGATGTGTTCGTGCTGCCGCTGAATACCTGCTCGCCGTCGCGCGTAATGGTGCAGCTCACATCGAGGCTGTGCGGGTCGCCGATGGATTCCGCCGTTACGAAACTCGGTCCAATGGCGCAGCAGCGGCTGTACACCTTCGCCTGCGGCAGGTAGAGCGGATTCTCGCCTTCGATTTGGCGGCTGCTCATATCGTTGCCAATGGTGTAGCCGATAATCTCGCCGCCATACAGCACGAACGCAAGTTCCGGCTCAGGCACATTCCAGTTGGAGTCCTCGCGTATGCCCACCGAGTCGTTCGGACCGACGCAGCGTTCGGGCGTCGCCTTGAAGAACACCTCGGGCCGCTCCGCACTGTACACCATGGAATACACATCAGGCGTCTCGCTCTCGCGGCGGCGTTCCATCTCGCTTGTCTTATAGGTTACGCCCGCCGCCCAGACCTCCGGCGGCTCAAACGGCATGTCCAGGATTGCATTGCCATCGCCGTCCATAATCTCGGCGAGGTCATACTCGTCCGCCGTGCCGCCATCGAGAAGTCGCTGGGCAAGCGAGTCGATGCTCTCGCCGGACAGCGCCGCCGCCAGCGCCAAGTCTTCAAGCGCCACTAGTTCTTCATGCAGCGATGTCAGATCGGCAAGCACGCCGTCACGCGCTTCAACCGCAAGTCTGGCATCGCCATCCGCTCCAATTAGACTGTAGTATCTCATTCAGGCAAAGTCCTTTGGGGAGTAAGTCGGTCAGTTTGTTAGTCAGTCAGTTGGTCGATATGTCAGGTAGTTTGCTATTGGGTTAGTTTGTCAGGCTCGCGGCGCTTGGTAAATTGCGTTAGTGCGTTACCCCATAGGGGTAGGGACTTATGGGATAGTCTCACACTTACTCTTCTGCGCGCCGCCAGCCTGCTAATTGGCAAGCGTCAAGTAGCGTTATCTGCCGTTCTTCGACAGCGCCTCCACTACCTTGGCGGGCGACATTGGCAGCTCTGTCATGCGGACGCCGATGGCGTTGCTGATGGCGTTGGCGATTGCTGCCATTGGCGGCACTATGCACGCTTCGCCCACGCCGCGCACGCCGTAGGGATGGCCCGGGTTGGCTACTTCTATCAGCACGGTATCTATCATCGGCACATCCAGCGATACGGGCATGCGGTAATCTAGGAATGTCGAGTTCAGCATGCGCCCTTCGTCGTCGAAGTAATACTCTTCGTTGAGCGCCCAGCCGATGCCCTGCACCGCGCCGCCTTGCAGCTGCCCTTCGACATAGCTCGGGTGCATCGCCTTGCCCACATCCTGCAGCGCCGTGTAGCGCAGTATGTCCACCTTGCCGGTGTCCGCATCCACCTCGACATCGACGATGTGCATGGCGAACGCATTGCCCACACCGGCGGGATTGACCGTAGCGCGCCCGACAACCGGCCCGCCCGTGCCGTTGAGCCGCTGCGCGAGCTGTGCGAATGTCATCGACAGTTCGCTGTCCTGCTTGTGGCGCAGCGTGGCGGTCTCGTCATCGTACTCCACATCGTCCGCGTCGATTTCCCAGATGCGCGCCGCGCGCTCGACCATCTGTCGCTTCACATCCTGCGCCGCCTCGTAGCAAGCCCTGCCCGTCTTAAAGGTTACGCCGCTGCCGCCCGCGCCGGAGCAGTAGCCGATGGAGTCCGTGTCCACGACGGCAGGATTGACCGCATCGACGCCGATGCCAAGCACTTCGGCGACATGTATCGCCATCACCGCGCGGCTGCCGCCGATGTCCGGCGAGCCTTCGATTAGGCTGACCGTGCCGTCCGGATTCACGCTCGCCACCGCGCTCGCCGGACCGCTGCCGTTGAACCAGCCGCCGCTCGCCACGCCTCTGCCCTTGTACTTGCCTTCAAGCGGCGTGCGATAGTGGTCGTGGTCGCGCGCCGCCTCAAGCATCTCTACATTGCCGATGCGCCGGAATACGGGACCGGCAGGCTGTCGCGTGCCTTCCTTCGACGCGTTCAGCAGGCGAAACTCGATGGGGTCGATGCCAAGCTTGTTCGCCAATTCGTCAACCACAGACTCCGCAGCGAACGCAGCCGCCGGCGAGCCGGGTGCGCGATACGCCGCAGACTTCTGCGTGTTCACCACCACATCGAAGCCTTCAATGTGCGCATTGGGTATGACATACGGCGCGAGCATAGTGCGGCAGCCGGACGGCACGGGCGAGCCGGGGAACGCACCCGCTTCATAGATGAGCGCTGCGGACGCAGCCGTAAGCCTGCCGTCTTTGGTCGCGCCCATCTTCACGGTAATGTGCGTCGCGGATGTGGGGCCCGAGCCTTCAAACACTTCCTTGCGGCTCATAGCGAGCTTGACAGGGCGGCTGCCCGCCTTGCGCGAGAGCAGCGATACAACCGGCTCCAAATACAGCCCGCCCATTCCCTTGCCGCCGAATCCGCCGCCGATTTCCATCGGCACGACTTGCACATCCGACAGCGGGATGCCGAGCACTGCCGAAATGTGGTCGCGGAATGCGAAGAGCTGCTGCGTGCTGCACCACACGGTCAGCTTGCCGTCGCGGTTCCAGAATGCGGTCGCCGAGTGCGGCTCGATATAGCCCTGATGCACCGCCTTCGTGTGGAACTCGCGCTCGACGATGACATCCGCCTCTGCGAAGCCCTGCTCCACATCGCCGTCGTCGAAGACGAAGTGGTTGGATACATTCGTCTGCTCGTCGCTGTCGCCGTAGCCGCCGGAGCGGAACGCTGGGCTTGCCATCGTGACCAGCCGTTCGTGCAGGATGGGCGCGCCGTCCGCCATCGCGTCTGTCGCGTTAATGACCGGCGTCAGCACTTCGTAGTCCACATCGATGAGCATCGCCGCTTCTTCCGCGAGATGCTGGCTCGCCGCCGCGACTGCCGCGACCGCGTGTCCCATGTAAAGCGCCTTCTCGCGCGCCATGATATTTCGGCTGAAAAAGCCATAATTCACCGCCGCGCCCTCTTCCTGATCGATGAACTCCGCGGACGCCTCAGGAAAATCGGCAGCCGTCACGACCGCATGCACGCCCGGCAGCGCGAGCGCCCGGCTGGCATCGATGTCTCGAATACGCGCGTGAGCATGCGGGCTGCGCACGACCTTCGCATACAGCAGTCCCGGCATAGCCGTATCCGCCGCATACCGAGCGCGTCCCGTAACCTTGTCCACGCCATCGTGTCGCACCGGCCGCGTCCCCACGACCTTGAACTCTTCGTTAGACAAAACCATATTAGGCTTGTAGTCGAGCATATACACATCCTCCCGTTCTGTGACTGCTGTGATAGCGCATAATGTATCATAAAGCGATGGGATGGGGCAGGACGGGCAGGGGGCATAGGCGGGAAGTGGATGGGCAACAATCAGAATTGTGGCATCAGTTCAAGACTAGCGCTCTTTGTGCGCGTTCTAGGTTGTGTTGACATTTCACCATTACATCCCGTCATTCCTGCGAAGCATGTCCCTGCGAAGGCAGGGAGCAGGAATCCAGTGTCTGCAAGCAGAGTTAATGAGATAAAATGGCTGCGTTTTGAGATTCTTGATTCCCGTTTTCACAGGAATGACGCAAATGTCCACAGAACCTAATCTATTGGGCCTAATTTCCTAGGAAGATAGGCAAATTGAACGGCACGAATGGACAAAAAGAGAAGGGCGCTCATCCTTGAACGCCCTCTTCTCTTAATGCGACTGGCGCGTATATGCCCGCGCGCTCTACACTGCCGTGTCGTACCCTTCCACGCGGATGCAGGATACCCAGTGGTCGGGAGCTACTTCGCGCAGTTCGGGGACTTCTAGCTGGCAGTCCCCAATCATGTCCGGGCAGCGTGTGTGAAAGACGCAGCCGGACGGCGGGTTCATCGGGCTGGGCACGTCGCCCGTCAGGATGATGCGCTCGCGCTGCTGCTCAACGACCGGGTCAGGAATCGGCACGGCTGACAGCAGCGCCTTTGTGTACGGGTGCATCGGGTTTTCGTATAGCTCGTTGCGATCGGCTATCTCCACGATGTGCCCGAGATACATTACCGCGATGCGGTCGCTGATGTGCCGCACAACGGACAAGTCGTGCGCGATGAACAAGTATGTCAACCCGAACTGGTCTTGCAGGTCTTCGAGCAGGTTGATTACCTGCGCCTGAATGGACACGTCGAGCGCGGACACCGGCTCGTCGCAGACGATGAAGCTAGGGTTGACCGCAAGCGCGCGCGCGATGCCGATGCGCTGGCGCTGTCCACCGCTGAACTCGTGCGGGTAGCGGTCTGCCATGTACGGGTTCAGCCCTACCGTTTGCAGCAGCTCGGTAACGCGGTCGCGGTACTCCTGCTTGGAAGATGTCAATTTGTGCACGATGAGCGGCTCGCCTACGATGTCGCCGCATGTCATGCGCGGATTCAGCGATCCGTACGGGTCCTGGAAAATGACCTGCACCTTGCGGCGCATCTCGCGCATCGCCCTGCCGTCCAGCTCGTTCAGGTCTTCGCCCTCAAAGATGATGTCGCCCTCGGTCGGCTTGTACAGCTGCAGGATGCAGCGTCCGGTCGTGGTCTTGCCGCAACCGCTTTCGCCGACCAGCCCCAGCGTCTCGCCTTTGCGGATGAAGAAGCTCACATCGTCCACGGCTTTCACATCGGCAATCTTTCGCTGGAAGAATATGCCCGAAGTTACCGGGAAGTACATCTTCAGATTTCGCACTTCCAGCAGGACATCATTGTCGTGGCCGTTATCGGTGTATGTCGTCATCAGACTCTCCCAAAATTAGGCGTGCGCTAGTTGGCTCAACTCATGCGCGCGCCAGCAAGACGCCTCATGTCCCGATTCGACTTCGGCGAGTGTGGGCGCTTCTTCCAAGCACTTCTCGTAGGCGTACCGGCAACGAGGCGCGAACGAGCAGCCCTGCGGCATGTTCACGAGGTTGGGCGGCAGACCTTCGATTGCTTCCAATCGGGCGCGCTCCGCTTCGTCAAGACGCGGCACAGACGCCAGCAAGCCCATCGTGTAGGGATGGTGCGGGTTGTGGTATATCTCGCTCGCCTTGCCGGTCTCGATAATCTTGCCCGCGTACATCACATTCACGCGGTCGGCATAGCGCGCGACAACGCCGAGGTTGTGCGTGATGATTATCATAGCCGTGCCGAACTGCGCGGCAAGGTCCTGCATAAGCTCAAGAATCTGCGCCTGGATGGTAACATCCAACGCGGTCGTGGGCTCGTCCGCGATGATGAGACGCGGATTGCAACTCAGCGCCATCGCTATCATCACACGCTGACGCATACCGCCGCTGAACTGGTGCGGATAGTCCTTCAGCCGGTTTTCCGCGTCCGGTATGCCCACCAGTTGCAGCAATTCCGCAGCGCGCGACCTAGACTGTTCTTTCGACATGCCCAAGTGCAGTTCCAGCGTCTCAGTGAGCTGCCTGCCGATGGTCAGCACCGGATTGAGCGATGTCATCGGCTCTTGAAAGACCATCGCGATTTTGTTGCCGCGCACGTTCCGCATTTCGGAGTCGTCCATCAGCAGCAAATCTTCCCCGTCAAAGACGACCTCCCCGCCGACGGTTCTGCCCGGCGGGTTCGCCACGAGGCGCATGATGGATAGCGCGGTTACGCTTTTGCCGCAGCCGCTTTCGCCCACGACGCCCAGCACTTCGCCCTCTTCGACTTCGTAGCTCACGCCGTCAACCGCTTTAACTACGCCTTCCTGCGTGAAGAAGTAGGTAGCGAGGTCCTTTATTTCTAGTAGTGCCATAGGCTCGTCTCCCAAATGAGCTTGAGCGCCGCCGCCCCTGCCGCGCTGTCTATCGCCCTGATGTGCGCTATTCTAGCCAAAGGTTGCCATAAGCGCAACCGCCGCCATTTTCGAGATGATTTCACAATTGCAATTTATAGCTGTCATTTGCGACTTATGCCTGTCATTTCGAGCGAAGCGAGAACTAAAGTCGGAAACAGGTTTGCATGCAATGATCCCTGCCTTCGCAGGGACATGCTTCAGATTCCTCAATGCGTTCGGAAAGACAACATTAGGGATTTGTGAGATCGTCTCATCTGTCCCATCCTAACCCACCCATTCTGCTTATCCTGTTGATGGGATTGGGGTGAATTAGCTAATGCCCGCGCTACTTCAACTCACCCGCGCGCAGCGCTTCCACCGCGTCCAGTATCATCTTGATGGCGTAATCCTGAGGTATGTGGCTGGTGTTTATCACGAAGTGGAAGAACTCCGGCGCGTCCGGGTTTTCGATGTCGAAGAAGCGGTTGAAGAAGTACTGTCGTGCTTCGTCTCGGGCTGAAACCGTTCTAATCGCTTCGTCGATGCTGAGCCGTTCACGCTCTGCGATAGTTGCCGCGCGGTCCTCGATCTCCGCCTCGATGCCAACGCGCAGCACATTCGGCGCGTCTTTCAGGATGTAATAGCAGCCGCGCCCGACCATCACGATGTTCTCGTCCGTCGCCATGTCGCTGATGGCGTGCTGCACGCCTTCGATGTACTTCTCGTCTTCGAGTTCGTGCCCGCGCGTAACGGTCGGTTCAGGCAGGTCTTCGTACTCTTCCGTCAGGAACGCCGCCACGCCCGGTCCGAAGTATGGGTCGCCGCCTGCGCCCGTAACTGCGGATCGTTCCAGCACGCGCTGCAAGAATCGGGTGAATCGTTCGCCGCGGGTTGGAGGTCGTTCTTCGCGCTGGTGCAACGCCTCTACGGTCGCGCCCACATGCCGAGCAACATTGGTCAAGATGAGCCGGTCAACATAGTCGGCTCCCATTTTTTCTGCAAGTATAGGTCCCATCGTTCTGGCGCCTGCACCCGCTAGTCCACCTAACGCTACAACCGTCATGATGCACCTCCTGTTTTCCTCCCAGTCATCGTCGATCCCTTTTGTGTCGCCGGCGCTCTGCGGCGGCTTTGTCCATTGTCGTGACTTCTTCTGATATTTCCGAGTTTGTCGTTAGTGTTTGTCTGCCCGTTGTGGGCCTGTCTTCGTTCCTCTGCCGGATAATTAGGCGCCTATTTTCTGTGTAAATCACGGCGTCCGCCATGGCTTGCTTTTGCCTGCTTTCGCATTCGTTGAATATGCTACACTTCCGCGCCGCGCCAAACCGGTTTAAGCCGCGCCTGATGCCCCGCGCTGTCCGACAGCATAGCGAGCGTGTACCGGTAGCGGTTCATTATGATGCCGCAGCTAGCCCTGTAAATGTGCATGCCGATTTCGGGTTCAAGTTCGCACAGTTCCATCAGCCGGACGCGCGGTATCACGAACGCGCTGACTTCTGTTACCGCCTCCGTCGTGGTAACGAGCAGCGGCGGCTCCATCAGTATGGCAATGGGAAATGTCTCGTGGCTGCGCACCGTTCGCACCACAACGCCCGTGTCCTGCGAGCCGACGCTTGCCGCAATCTCGCCTTCGCGGATGACGAACAGGCGCGCGCCGCGTTCGTCCTGCGTGCCTAGGGTTTCACCGGGAGCGAATGTATGCTCTTCGCACAGCGACGCAATGCGGTCCAAATTGCGCTCGGACAAGCCGCTGAACATATCGACTTCGCGCAGGAAGTGCGTTATGTACCTGACATTAGTGCGATAGACCATGTTATCTCCCTGCACAAGCCCCACAGCAACCATAAAGTAGCCGCGTGTATCCAGAATCAAGCGGAAGTTGGAGACGGCAAATCAGCCGGTCTTGCGACCGTGTTCAGCGCACTGAACCACGAAGCAACACCGTGTGTCTCCTCGTTCGCATGATTGCAAACGGACACGCACTTGTCAATTAAGCTCCAGCGGGCTAACTAACGGGCAGCTAACAGGACGGCACGGGATATGTCCATTTTCACCTTAGGGCGAAGGTTAGGAAGGTGGGACAATATCGCAGCACGCCAATCGCAGCAATCTATGCCTGCGCTGCCGCTTCTGCCATCTCTTCGAGATGCTCGTTCCAGTGGCTGACGATTGTTGCCAATCTCTCTACGCCGGTCGCCGAGCTGCCGTCGCCCTTGACGACCACCACTTCGTTCGGGTCGGGCATTGCGCGCGCCGCCGCGCTCAGCCGCTCTTGAAGCTCTTCCATCTCTTCCACCAGCCATGCCACCGAGACGCCGGACTTGCGTCCCACCGAGCGCGCGTTCATCTCGTCAGTGTCAGCGTAGATACGATGCGGTCCCTCGCCGGACGCGGCGGTCTCCATACCCTCTGCGGTTGCAGCGTGCCAGTAAATCCAGTGGCAAAGAACTTCGCGCGGCGTCCAGATGTCTATCTTCACCTCGGACTCGGCGTTGTCCTGCACATAGGCGATGCCCTTCGCCACCACCTCTTCCACTTCCGCAATCAGATTATCGATGTTCACATCCGTCGTCATGAGCACTCTCCCTTTCTTCTCTGCCATCCGCATTTCGCGCGACAGCCGTACCGGTTTTCCCTTCTCGCTTTAGCCCGCCAGTAAGACCCTCAGGCGGGTGTCAGACTATTATTGGCGTATCTTCTCAAGTGGCATAATTCCGTCATCGCCAATTTGCCTGCTTGTCATTCCGAAACGCAGTGAGGAATCCAAAATATCGGAACACGCGCGCCACTTCGATTCTGGGCTTTCCCAATTTAAGAGTCATAAGTAATCAGCGATACAATATCCGCATCAACGCCGCCAAGCTTATTTCTTCCGTCCAGGAAGGCAAGTTCTATGAGGAAGGCGTATCCGGCGATGTTGCCGCCGCACTCGCGCACCAATTCGGCGGTCGCGGATACGGTGCCGCCCGTCGCGAGCAGATCGTCCACTATCAGCGCGCGCTGTCCATCCGAAATCGCGTCCGTGTGAATCTGCAATGTGCCCGTGCCGTATTCCAGGTCGTAGCTCGTGCTGAACTTCTCGTATGGTAGCTTGCCCTGCTTGCGCACCGGCACGAGCGGCTTGCCCAAGCGATACGCCATCGGCGCGGCGAGCAGAAACCCGCGCGCCTCAATACTGACAATCACATCCGGCCTCATCGGCTCGCACTGCTCAAGCATGCGGTCAACCGCATATTGCAGCGCGTCCGCGTCCGCCAGCAGCGGTGTAATGTCCTTGAACGAAATGCCCGGCACCGGAAAGTCTTGAATCGTTCGTATATAAGAATTGAGCTGCATTCAGATAACACCGTTAATAGTATGCCTAATCGCGTATGCCTAATCGCGTGTGAATAATAATTCGCTATCATAGTTCGGTCAAGTCAGGCGCGGAGGAATTGAGACGATTTCACAAATGCAATCTATTCTTGTCATTTCGAGCGGAGCGAGAAATCTAGAGTTGGAAACAGGTTCACTTGCAACGATCCCTGCTTTCGCAGGGACATGCTTCAGATTCCTCACTGCGTTCGGAATGACAGCATAAAGGGATTTGTGAAATCGTCTCGGAGAAATCAACAAAATGGGACAGGATGATGGGATAGATGATAGGATACGCTACCAAAGAAAGGATGCCCATGAGATTACCGCTATGGCGTGGGTCTGCGAAGACGCGGCTGCGCTCTGACATCGACGAGCTGCGCCGCGTATCCGCGCAATATGGCGACGACAGCCTCGACAACAGGCTGGGCGCGCTGTGGGCGGCGAGTTGCGACGGCGCGGCGGACATCACGGCGCAACTCTTCGTGCAGAACTACGACGAAGGGATCGACTGGGGCTTAAAGCGCCACCGCAAGCGCCTGAACGGTGCGCGGCTCGCGGCGATTTACTGGTGGATGCTGCTATACCAGCTCGTGCTATTCCGCAACAAAGGCGTAGCCGGCTATGACAGAATCGAAGACTTCGCCACGCTCCGTGAGACTGCGGAAGCGCTGATGGAGCATCTGGTCAACCTGCCTCACATCGGCGCGGTGAACCCCGGTCCGTGGCAGGAACACTGGCAGCGGCAGGTATCGTTAGAGGCGTCGCTGGACATCTACAACGCCGTGATGGGCTTGCTCTCGATACGCCTAAACACAGAAGCGCGCGTAATGTCCGTTTCGCTATTCACATCCGCCACCGAGCGCCGTTTCAACGCCGTCACCGCACCATCGCTAACCGACACAGGCGGAAAATAGAAGGGCGGCGCGGGCTTCTTCGCTCAACCACTTGAATGGAAACGCCGTCCTGCTTCTTCGCATTCGTGTACCGTAGAAAGGGAAGCGAATAAACCGTTGAATTCGTCTCTAAGTTGAGAGAAGCCTCAATGCCACTTCCCTAGCCTCATCAATATCAGCGACGCGGCAATCCTCCGGAACGCGCTGCAAGACATCCAGGGCGTATAAGCTCGCGGCGGGAAGCCCTGCCAAGCCCATCACTATGCACTCGGTATCTTGGTCATAGGCAGCGTCTATCATCTGCTCAACTACCAGAGCGGCGCTGTCATCGATGTAAACGGTACTCGAAAAGTCGAGTATTACGACCTCATGCTCGCTTATGTCCGCGCTGATTGCGGTTATGAGCTTGCCGGATGATGCGACCGAAAAACTTCCCCGTAGCCCTACCATTCCTACTCGCGCCGAGTATGGGTCGATGCCTTCCGCGTCATCGTCCTCGCTGTCCCCATTATTCTGCCCATCGTCTCGCCTAAACAGGAATGTTCGGTCGAGCAGCGGGACAGAAACCACGCTGTCAAGCTCCATGCGCTCGAATTGGCGCGCGCTCGCCATGCCTGCCGCTATCAGCCCGATAGCTACCGCGGTGATGAGGTCGAGGAATACCGTAAGCGTCAGCGTGATGAACATGATAAGAAGGTGTTCGGGCTGAACGCGATGGAGGCGCGTCAGGAATCGCCAGTCGATTATGTCCCAGCCGACTTTCATAAGAATGCCGGCTAGAACGGCATGCGGGATTGACTCGACATATTTCCCCAATCCAAGCACGAGTACCAGCAGTATGGCGGCGCACAACGCGCCCGATAGTTGAGTCATCCCTCCGGCGCGGATATTCACTACCGTGCCCAAGGTATTGCCGGCGCCGGGAATACCGCCGACGAACGCGGCTGCGACATTGCCGATTCCTTGTCCGAAGAGTTCCCGATTGGGCTTATGCCTCTCGCGCGTAAGGGAATCGGCTATCAGGGATGTCAAAAGGCTGTCGATAGAGCCTAGCAAGGCTATGGTGATGGCAGGCTGAACAGCGCCCAGCAGAAATGCGGGGGAGAGTTCAGGCAATACAAGGCTCGGCAGCCCGGTAGGCACATCGCCAATCACAGGCGTGCCTGTCAACCAGAAGACGCCAATAGCCGCGCCGACCGCGAGCGCCGCCAGAGTCGGAGGGAAAAAGCGCTTTAGCGGATTGGGCCAGAAGATGGCTACGAGCAGGGTCGCCCCCGCAATGGCGACCGCGCTCAAGTTCACGGATGTCAATGCGACAGGAAGTTCGCCCATAACGGCTAAGGGTCCGCCTTGGGCATGGGAAGCGCCTAAAAACGGCAAGGACTGTACAAGGATTATGATTACGCCGATTCCGGACATGAACCCGGATATGACTGAGTACGGCGTATATGCCACGAAGCGGCCGATGCGCGTGATGCCTAGAAGCATCTGTATGACGCCCGCCATAATCGCAATCGTAAACGCTTCTACCGGGCCGGATGCGTGCGTAGTAACGATGACTGCCATCGCGACTGCCATAGGACCGGTCGGACCGGAGATCTGCGAGCGCGTTCCCCCGAAGACGGCGGCGAAGAAACCGACGGCGATCGCGCCATACATTCCCGCCATTGGTCCTAGTCCGGACGCCACGCCGAACGCGAGGGCTATTGGCAGCCCAACAACTGCGGCGGTAATACCTCCAAACACGTCCCCGCGAAGAGTCTGGAAATCATAATTCACCGTGAAAGCCTTTTTTGCGGCTTCCACTGCCTTATGCTTACGAGTGCGAAAGGACGATATCATCAGTAGGGCATATCATCAATTAAGTTTGTTGGGACATAAAATGGCATTTACAACACCGCCTCCGCGACCCGCTGCAACTCCGCATCCATCTCTTCTTCGCTGTGGCAAAGTTCCAGCCGCACAATGACGCGGTTAGCGCCGGCGTCCAAGAACGACTGCACATGGTCGCGGTCCGGTTCCTGCCCGTGAATGTTGATGGTCAGCGAGCTAGGATCGCGGTCGTACTCGGCGGCGAGCGTGTCCAATATCACGCGGCTTTCGCGCACCTGCTCGGCGGTTACGCGGTTGGGCAGCCAGCCGTCGCCCCAGCGTGCCACGCGCCGCAGTACATTCTTCGCCATACCGCCCAGTAGCACGGGTGGATGCGGCTTCTGCGCCGGCTTAGGGAAGCAGTGCACTTTCGGGAAGTCGTAATACTTGCCGTGAAACTCTGCCTCTTCCTCTGTCCACAACGCCTTGAGCGCCAGCGTCGCCTCGCGTGCCTGCGTCCAGCGATGGTCGAAATCGCCGCCCATCATTTCAGTCTCTTCGCGATGCCAGCCGGTGCCGATGCCGAACAGGAATCGCCCGCCGCTGTAAAAGTCCAGAGCCGCGATGACTTTCGCCAACACCAGAGGATTGCGCTCCGTGATGAGCGTGATGCCCGTGCCGAGTTTAAGGTCGGTCGTAACGGCGGACGCCCTCGCCAGCGCGATATACGGCTCGGTGAAGTGCGAGTATGTCCAAGGTATGACGCCGTCTTCCGCGCCGGGAAATGGGCTAGTCGATTCGACCGGCATAATGGGATGTTCCGCGAACCAGATGGACTCGAAGCCGAGTTCTTCCGCCCGCCGCGCCACAAACGCGGGGTCAACGGTATAGGCGGGCAGCGCCATCGCTACGCCAATTTGAGATGCCATAAGTATGCGCCTCCTTGCCAAAGCGTACTCTTAAGCCAAAGCGTATTCCAGATTCGCGCGTATCTTACCACAATCATCCCATCCTACGCATTCTGCCGCGTAAGCCCTGCTACATTGGCGGCTTCTGCCAGCCGCCAAGCGCCCCCTCCAAATACTGTGCGACCGCGAGCGACACATCCTCGCGCCACGGACGCGCCACCACTTGCACGCCGATGGGCAAGCCGTCCGGCGATGTGCCGCCGCGCACGACTGTCGATGGCCAGCCCGTGATGTTGTAAGTACCAGTATAGTTCATGCCGGAGCGGTATTCGTCCGTCATAGACAGGCCGTGCGGGAGGGCTGCAAACGACGACACCGGACAAATAATGACATCGTAGTTCTGCATGAAGCCAAGCATAGCGCTGCGGTAGGCATCCACCTGTTCCAGTATCTCCGTGTATTCGCCAACGGCAACGGACCTCTCGCTTGACTTCTCCAACTGTCGAGTCATCCATTCGTGCGTCTCGGTCGTGCCGTACTTCGCCAGCAGTCGTTGCGCTCCGGCCTGACCATCCCCTTGACGCAGCATTTCCGCTATTTCAGGATTCTCCGCAATGACGCGCGGCAGGTCTTCTTCAACGGACACGCACACGTCGTCAAGCGCGGCAGCGGCAGCGCGCACGGCCGACATTATCTCCGCGGTAGGTGTACGCACTCCGTTGTCAGTGTAGAAGCAGACGCGCAGCCCGCTTATATCTACATCCGTGGGGTCGCCAAGTGGCACAGGCGGTATGAAGGGATCGCTCCAGTCGGGACCGGATATGATTGGCATGATGAGCGCAAGGTCTTCGACGTACCGCGCCATAGGTCCGTTCTGCGTGAGCGAGTCAACCGCGCCGAAACTGTGCGGCACAATGTGCCCTGTGCGCGGCACCCGTCCTGAATTCGGCTTGATACCCGTAATGCCGCAGTAGTGTGCCGGACCTCGAATGCTGCCGCCGGTGTCGCTGCCGATGTCGAATGAAGCGCCGCCACAGCATACGATTGCGCCTGCGCCTCCGCTGCTGCCCCCGGGCATGCGGCTCAGGTCGAACGGGTTATTCGTCCGCCCGTAAATCAGGTTGTCAGTCTCGCCCGCATAAGTCAGCTCGGGCGTGTTCGTCTTGCCCAGCAGGATACCACCCGCAGCCCGCAGACGCGCCGCCACCGTCGCATCAGCATCCGGCACAAAATCCTTACGCCCCAAAGTACCGCCCGTTGTGATGATGCCCTCAGTGTCAATAGAATCCTTCAGCGTGAACGGTACGCCGTGCAGCGCGCCCTTGCTCTCGCCGCGCGCAAGCGCTGCATCAGCATCCGCCGCCTCAGCCCGCGCCCGCTCCGCCGCAAGCATAACCACCGCATTCATCGCCGGATTCACCTCCTCGATACGCGCCAAATGCGCCTCAACCAGCTCCACCGCCGAGATTTCTTTGTTCTGAATCGCCCGCGCCATAGATTTGGCGGATGTGTAGATAATCTCATCCATCTATCTCATCCCCTCCGTCCTACTATGCTCCCTGCAAGTTATTACATCGGCGGCTTCACCCACCCGCCAAGCGCCCCCTCCAAGTACTGCGCCACTGCCAGCGAAACGTCTTCGCGCCACGGCTGTGATACCGCCTGCACGCCGATGGGCAATCCGTCCGGCGATGTCCCGCCGCGCACCACAGTCGATGGCCAGCCGGTGATATTGTAAGTGCCGGTGTAGCTCATGCCCGGCTCGTTCTCGCGCTCCAGCGATTGTCCATGTGGCAGCGCAGCGAACGCGGAGACCGGGCAGATTATCACATCGTAGTGCTGCACGAAGCCCAGCATCGCGCTGCGGAACGCGTCCACCATTTCCAGCGTGCCGCTGAAATCGCCGACTTCCGCCTGATGCTCCGATGCGCGTTCCATGCGCCGCGTCAGCCACGGATGCGTCTCGGTCGTGCCCCACTTGTCCAGCAATCGCTGCGTCCAAGCCCTGCCGTCGCCGCCGGACAGCATGTTGGATATGTCCGGGTTCTCCGCGATGACGGACGGCACATCTTCGGTAACGGCGCAGCCCGCGTCTGCGAGCGCATCAACGGCGGCGCGCACGGCAGCGACCGTCTCGGCGGTTGGCGTGCGAATGCCGTTGTCCGTGTAGAAGCATACGCGCAGCCCGCTTATGTCCACATCCGCCGGATCGCCGAGAGGCATAGGCACGATGGCAGGGTCGTTCCAATCGGGTCCGGAGATGATGGGCAATAGGAGCGCGAGGTCTTCGACGTACCGCGCCATCGGGCCGTTCTGTGTCAGCGAATCGACCGCACCCATGCTGTGCGGCACGATATGCCCTGTGCGCGGCACACGCCCGGAGTTCGGCTTCAGCCCCGCGATGCCGCAGAAGTGCGCCGGATAGCGCACGCTGCCGCCTGTGTCGCTGCCGATGTCGAACGCCGCGCCACCGGTCGAGACGATTGCGCCCGCGCCGCCGCTGCTGCCGCCCGTCGTGCGGCTTACATCGAACGGGTTGTTGGACTGCCCGTACACCAGATTGTTCGTCTCGCCGGCGAGCGTTAGCTCCGGCGTATTCGTCTTACCCAGCAAAATACCGCCCGCCGCGCGCAGCCGCGCCGCGACTGTGGCGTCAGCGTCCGGCACATACTCCTTGCGTCCCAGAGTCCCGCCCGTCGTGATGATGCCTTCGGTGTCGATAGAATCCTTCAGCGTGAACGGAACGCCGTGCAGCGCGCCCTTGCTTTCGCCGCGCGCAATTGCGGCGTCCGCCTCCGCCGCTTCAGCGCGCGCCCTGTCGGCCGCAATCTGCACCACAGCGTTCAGCGCCGGGTTCACCTCTTCAATGCGCGCCAAATGCGCGTCCACCAGTTCCACCGCCGAGATTTCCTTGTTCTGAATCGCCTGCGCCATAGTCTTAGCGGATGCGTAGATGATGTCTGTCATGGGTGTCTCCTTTTGCGCGCTCTTGTCTCAAATTGGAAGGTGTATATCCGATGTGGCAAGCAAGGTAAATGCAAGCAAAGTAGGTGCAAGCCACCATGATTTGCGATTCTACTACATTTCAGACCGTCATTTCGAAATGCTCTCTGCGTAGGGGCGACCGACCGGTCACCCCTGCTGATATTCTGTGCGGCGCTGATGATGAAGCGCCCAAATTGACAAATATCGCAAAACACCAAGAGCCGCCGATACGCATTCGCGCTCGGCGGCTCTTTCTTCTCCATTTACTCGTACTGGCTATGTGATTCTCTACCGCAGCGGCGCGGCGTATATTTGGCCGCCTTTGGGGCAGTCGGTGCAGGGGGCGGCGGACCATAGGGCGTTGCGGCTGCCTTCACGCTCTAAGCCCAGCGGCGTCAGGTGGCGTTCGTATATCTCGCCGTAGTTGCCCACGCTGCGAATCACATCCTGCGCCGCCGTCAGGCTAATCCCCATAGTCTCCTGTCCATACGAACCTTCCAGACCGAACATGCGGTCAATGGCGGTGTCGCCGGTGACGGAATTCGGCACGCTATCGGCGGTGATGCCGAATGCCTCGGCGTAAATCAGGTATGCCATAACGGCGGATACGATGTCGAACCACTGCTCATCGCCGTGCGGCACTACCGGCCCCAAAGGCTCTTCCGAGATAGTGCCTGCCAATATCGTATGCTCGTCGGGGTTGCTGAAACTCGCCCGCGTGCTGACAAGCCCGGAGCGATCCGTCGTAAGCGCGTCGCATTGGCCGTTCCTGTAAGCGTCAGATGTTATGGGATTGGTCTCGAAGGTTAGTATCTCGAAGTCCATGTCGTTCTGATTGTCGAAGTCCTGCAAGTTCAGCTCGGTCGTCGTACCCTGCTGAACGCAAATGCGAGCGCCGCGCAGTTCCATCATGTTGTTAACGCCCAGCGCCTCCGGCACCATGAAGCCCTGCCCGTCGTAGAACATCGTGGGCGCGAAGTTGCCCCACTGCGCGTTGCGGCTGCTTGTCCAAGTGGTGTTGCGGGACATGAGGTCCAGTTCGCCCGATTGCATCGCAGGACCTCTTTCCGCCGCGGAGAGTGGGCGGAACTCAATCGCGTTGGGGTCGCCAAAGACCGCTGCCGCGACCGCACGGCACAGGTCGATGTCGAACCCTACGGTGTTGCCGCCTGCGTCTATGTAGCCGAAACCGGCGAGGCTCTTGTTGCTGCCGCAGACGACCATGCCGCGTTCCTTTATCAGCGCGAGACGGCTGCCATCGTTCGCCGCCATTCGCTGAATCTCCGCCTCAAGCTCGGACACGCGCGCCTCTGCCTCCATTGCCCTGCTTTCGAGCGCCGCGGTGTCAACGGCGGTCTCAGGCGCGGCTTCCTGCGAACACGCCGCAAGCGCCATAATCCCAAGCGCCATCACCGCGATAATCCCAAATATCCGATATTTCAAAGTGGACTCCTTTCATTGGGACAATTTCATAACCCCCTTCCCCCTCAGAGGAGGAAGGTTGGGATGGGCAGTAAATCTCCCCATGTCCCGTCCATCGCCGCCAGTCCCAGATACTGACAACTGAAAACTAAAAACTGAAGACTAAAAACTGAAAACTCCCTAAAACACATCCGCGATCATCATGTCGGCGTAGGTTTCGCGGCGGCGGATTAGCGTCGCGTTGCCGTCTTTCGCCATCACTATCGCGGGTCTGCCGTTTAGGTTGTAATTGCTTGCCATAGACGGCGCGTATGCTCCTGACGATGGAATGGCGATTATGTCACCCGGCTCTACCGCCGGCATCTTGATGTCATTTATCAGCACATCGCCTGATTCGCAGTACTTGCCCGCAAGCGTAACCACTTCCTGCGGCGGCGCGGACATGCGGCTCGCCAGCACCGCTTCATACTCCGAGCCGTATATCGCCGGGCGGATGTTGTCGCCCATGCCGCCGTCCAGCGACACATACTTGCGCACGGTCGGGATGTTCTTGATGCCGCCAACGGTGTACAGCGCAACACCCGCGCGTCCCACGATAGACCGTCCCGGCTCTACCACCAGCAGCGGCGTTCCAAAGCCCAGTTCGTCGCACAGCCGCGTAGTGTACTTCGTGATTGAATCGGCGTACTCCGCAATCTCCGGCGGCGGCTCGTCGCGCACATATCCGATTGCAAACCCGCCGCCCGGACTGAACACCTGCAACTCCAAGCCTTCTTCCTTGAACTGCGTCAGGAAGTTCAGCACCACTTCAATCCCGAACTCGTAAGGCTCAAGTTCGAATATCGGCGACCCCAAGTGAAAGTGAATACCCACAAGGTCGAGGTTAGTCGCGTTCAGCGCCTGCCGTATCGCCTTCGCAGCGTCGCCCGTCTCGATGGAAAAGCCGAACTTGCTGTCGAGTATGCCGGTTGTGGTCTTCTCGTGCGTGTGCGCATCGACGCCCGGCGACAGGCGCAGCATAATGTCCTGCCGCACGCCGCGCCGTCCGGCTGTCGCGTCCAGCACTTCGAGTTCGTGGAAGCTGTCCACGACGATTTGCCCGATCCCATAGTCCAGCGCGAATTCGAGCTCGTCCGGCGTCTTGTTGTTACCGTGAAAATACACGCCCTCAGGCGGCACATCGGCAGCGCACGCAACGGCAAGCTCGCCGCCGGACACGACATCCAACCCCAAGCCTTCCTCAGTGACGATGCGCGCTATTGCCGGGTTCACGAACGCCTTCGATGCGTACGCCACGCGGCTGTTCGGATAGCGCGCGCCGAACTCCGTAACGAACTGCCTGCACATCCCACGCAGCGTATCCTCGTCGAACACATACAACGGCGTGCCAAACTCCGCCGCTAGGTCCACAGCGTCGCAGCCGCCTAGCGACAGGTGGTCGTGTTCGTTGACCGCCGCCGTAACGGGGAACAGGTCTATATTGTCAAAACTCATTGCCTTCCTACTCCTCACATTCTGAATATCGTTGTTGCAATATATCGCCGGGCAGTTTGTGGCCTCTTGCCGTTCTGTTGAAGTCGGCGTCGAAACTTACTATTGTAAGTCCGAACTTTTCGGCGGCGACATACTGATAAGCGTCGTCAAAGTCCAATTCGAACTCTTGGATAACATCTACGATATTGTGGATGTCAGAGGGATTAAGACGAACCAACTTTACCCCTCCCTGCGAAAAAAGGTCGTTGACAAAGACGCGCAAAGTATCCGGCTGATTGACTCTTTGCAAGATAAGGCAAATTGAGTGCAGAGCAAAATCTGTGATGTACAGCAACTCGGATGGGGTTTCTGCAAGAAACCTTTCCACTTCTGACGCCCTATCCTGGTCAAGCAGGCGTTCAAGCCATATATTGCTGTCAATTAGAAGCGCCGCGCTATTCATCACGCCGTTCTACTAACGGTTCAACCCGCCATTCCAATGCCTTCTTTTGAAGCTCGACCGAAGTTAATCCGTCCTCGTATTCACTCAGCGCGCCCGCCCAGTCCTGCCGCAGACCGGCTTTGGGGATGTCCTCTTTCTCCGACGCAAGAGCCTCTATAAATGTCAGCACCTCGCGTTGTTTATCCTCGGGCAAGAATTGCACCCTTTCAACGATTTCCTCTTGAATTGTCATTTGTGTTTGTCCTCCTTCAAGAGTTCGTATTGCTTCATCACATGATTATAGCCTGACACCGTCGACGCCCGGCGACAGGCGCAGCCGCCTAGCGACAGGTGGTCGTGTTCGTTGACCGCCGCCGTAACGGGAAACAGGTCTATATTGTCAAAACTCATCAGCAAACTCCAGAAATACCTTACCGTTCAGATTAAATAGCGCCCACTATATTATTATAGTGTGGACAGCATAGTATAGTGTCGTTTATCCTGTGCATCGATGTAAATCTTAAGTTAGTAAATCTTAAGTTATAGGAGTAGGAGACGACAATGATCAAAATCAGACTATTAGCGGCGTTGCTGCTCGCGGTGATTGGCGCGGGCATGCTATCAGATGCGGGCAATTTGCTTTTGCCGGGCAATGTCGCGCACGCGCAGACGGACCTGCCATCGCCGGACAGCATCACGCTAGACCACGAAGGCGGCTTGGATGTCGTGGACGGCACTGAATCCGGCACTGCCGTCGCGTCGTGGGACGCAACCGAAGGCGCGACAGTATATCGATTGCAGTGGTTCAACTGGGATGCCGCCGACATTGCAGCTAACTTCTTCGACCAGACTTGGGAGCACACGCTCAATTCGATAGATGTGTCAGCAACCGACGCATCGACGTACTCACTCACTATTAACCGGCTCAAGACGGGGACGCTGTACGCATTCCGAATTGGCAGCATCAGCGATTCCGATTCCGACCCGCACTGGTCGGAATGGGTCTTCCTGCGCCTGGCAGGCGACAAGGATGTGCTGGACGCGCAAGAAGTCGCGCAGTTGCAATCCGCCGTGCAAGGCATTGCCGGCAGCGCAAGCGAACTCGCCGCCACCGCGTCGCGTCCGACAAACATAAGTATGACGCGAGATTATCTCCGAGACGAACGAACCCGCGCGAACGACCTCGCCAACGCGCTAGACGACCATCTGCAAATCATCCGAAATCGTGGACACGACGACCGCGTTGACGAGATTGAAGACCTGATAGACCAGCTGTCCGACAATGTGGATACAATCCACGGCGGACGCCCCGACCTGCTGCGTGAATTGGCGACAAGCGCGAGGATCCGAAACGAACTGGTGGTGCGGAACTCTACCCTGCTGTGGCCCCTATTGGCCGAAAGCGTGGACGACCAGCAATTCGATGCTCTGCTTGACCACCGCGACAATGACACAGAAGTGTCAATACAAAACTTTTTGGTGCACTCGCATACCTCATCGCTCAATGGGAACTTGATACAGGCGCATACGATGCTGCTCTTGTTAGCCCTATTGCAAGATCCGACGAATTTGGCGCGCGTTCAGGAAGGTTACGAATCGGCAGAAGGGCGGGCGACTGAAAGCCTTGAATATCTGAAAGAGAACAATGCCATATCTACTCGCGCGATTAGAATGATCGAGCAGACTCTGGGAGATGCCCGCGACGAGATCGGCGACACACAAGGCCGCTTGACGCTAGTCAGCGCCGAGAGAGCGCTTAGGCAAGACAATACGCGGATAATCCTAGCGTTAACGAGCGAGATTGACGCGTTTACATCGGAAATCCAGGGGATGCCCGTGCTGCCTACGCCCGAGCCTCCCGCTCTCGGCGTGCCCGGCGTAACCGACGACGAGATAATGTTCGGGCAGTCTGCCGCCTTGTCCGGTCCTTCTCAGGCGTTGGGTGAAGGGATGCAGCTCGGCCTTCTGGCGGCGTTCGAAGAAGCGAACCGCAACGGCGGCGTGCACGGTCGCCAACTCTCGCTCACAACATTGGACGACCGCTACGAAAGCGATTTCGCGTTTGCGAATACGATGCGACTGATTGAAAATTATCGCGTTTACGGTCTCATCGGCGCGGTTGGCACGCCAACATCGCGTGCGGTATCGCCGCTGGCGCACGACTTGGGTGTGCCTTTCATCGGGCCGTTCACCGGCGCGAACTTCCTGCGCGACGAAGATTTGAACAACACGCTGAATGTGCGTGCTTCGTACCATCAGGAAACGGAAGCGATGGTCGAACGCTTGACTGAGATGGACGTAACTCGGGTCGCGGTACTGTACCAGAACGACTCGTACGGTAGGGACGGTCTGCAAGGCGTACAGCAGGCGTTGGATGATCACGGTATGGACGTAGTGGCGTCCGGAATATACCAGCGTAATTCTACCGCGGTGAAAAGGGCAGCCTTCGACATCGCGGCGGCGAACCCCGAAGCAGTCGTGATAATCAGTTCCTACTTGCAGGCGGCAGAGGCGATACGGACGCTGCGCGACGATCTTGACTCTGACCCGATATTCA
Source organism: Chloroflexota bacterium (assembly GCA_009840355.1). Taxonomy (NCBI): domain Bacteria; kingdom Bacillati; phylum Chloroflexota; species Chloroflexota bacterium. Next base: position 21,813 of record VXNZ01000009.1, on the reverse strand, counting down.
TGGCAGTGTCGTTTGTGGGCAGTAACGCGCTCGCAGACGAGCTTGGAAGCGACGGAGAAGGCGTGTATGTAACGCAAGTCGTGCCGCTGCCGGACGACGACAGCGTGCCGGTCGTAGAGAGCTACCTAGACGCGCTCGACGAATACGACTCCGGCGCAGAGCCGGGCTTCGTCTCGCTCGAAGGCTATATCGCCGGACGGCTAGTCATCGAGCGTCTGGAAGACTGCGGCGCTGATGTTACCCGCGACTGCTTCTTGGATGTTACCGGCGATTCGATCACAATTGACATAGACGGCTTTGAACTGGAATACGGCCCCGACGATAACCAAGGTTCGGATGAAGTCTTCATGACCGTCATCAACGCCGACGGCGACCTAGAACTAGCAGACTAACGCAATAGCAAGAAACATCCCGCCATTCCCGCGTAAGGCGAGAGTGGCGGGACATCATCCCATTTATCCTGTCCTGTCCATCCCGTTGCCTGTCCATCCCGTTAAATGAACTGTTGCGAATTATTGCAGCACGGTCTTCGGCACTTCCTTCGTTGGGTCGAAGAACGGGACGCGCACTACTTGGGCGTCCACTATGCCGTCGGCGGGCAGGTCAACTTTGACATTTGTGCCCCGTTTCCAGTGCGAGCGCGGCATTGCGGCGATTGCGATGTTCGACCCCAAGTTGGGCGACCAGAACGCGCTGGTAACATAGCCGACATCATCACCCGATTCGGCATCTTTCACGAGGTAGAAACTCTCGTTGTACCAAGTGATAGGCTCGCCGCCCATCTTCAAGCCCACGAGCCGCTGCTTCACGCCCTCGCTCTTTATCTGCGTCAGCGCTTGCTTGCCAACGAAATCGTGCTTATTAAGGTCAACCTGCCAGCCTAGCCGCACTTCGTACGGGTTGTTCTCGATGTCCATATCCTGCCCGTAAGACAGGATGCCCGCCTCTAGGCGGCGTATGTGGCTTGGCGCGATGACACGCAGATTGAACTCTTCCCCTTGCTCCAGTATGTGCGGCCAAACATCGTCGGCGTACAGCATGGCGTCGTGCAGGTATATCTCGAATCCGACCTCGGCGGAGAAGCCGGTGCGCGAGATTGTAACATCGTGCCCGTTCAGTTTCGCGCGCAGCAAGCCGTAATACGGTATGCTGCGTACCTGCTCGCCGAACATCTTCTCCATCAAGTCCACGGACTTGGGACCCTGAATCTGCACCGGCGATACATCTATCTCGTTGATGCTCACATTAAACCTTCCGGTGTGGTTCACGCCCTGCGCCCACAGCAGCAGGTCCGAGTCCGAAATGCTGAACCAGAACTCGTCCTCCGCCACGCGCAGCAGCACAGGGTCGTTGATGACACCGCCGTATTGGTTGCACAAAATGACATAGCGCGCCTGCATCGGAGGCAGAAGCGTATGCACATCGCGCGTGATTATGTAATTCACGAATGCGGCAGCGTCAGGTCCCTTCACCTGTATCTGCCGCTCTACCGCCACATCCCACATGCTCACATGCCGTGTCAGGTACTTGTACTCTTCAAGCAACCCTCCCTGCTCCGGCTTAATGTACGCTCGCGGATGATACATGTGGTTATAAGTAGTGTATGCCCAGCAGCCTGCCGCCTTCGACAAGTGCCACCAAGGGGACTTCCTAATCCGAGTGGAAATCAGCATACGGGCGTCGCTGTTCCCGCTCTGACGCAAGTTGATCGGCAAAGTTCGCCGCTTAAGACCGTCGATTACCAGAGTTTGCTCCACCGTATAACCTCCATAGTTATATGGCCATAGTTATATGGCTTTAGGGCCAGCTCAACATGACACGCCAACGCGGAAGATTATTTTCGCTTAACTCTACGCACTTCTCCTTTCACTGCGCCGCGCCTATCTTCGCGCGGCATCGCTTTCCGATACTCACGGGCGCTGCTGCTGAGTCCGCCTACGCCTTCATCTTCCCCCCATCGGGGTCGTACAGTGGCTCGCGCGCTACCGTCGCCGGCAGGCGGTCGCCGAAGTACAGCACATCGACCTTCGTTCCCACACCGGCATACTGCTGCGGCAGGTAGCCGTACACAATGCCCTTGCCGATGGAATGTCCGTAGTTCGCGCTCGTTACATAGCCCAGCGTTTCATCACCGTCCCTGTTTGTCCCAAGAATAGGCTCTTTGCCAACCACCACGGCATCCGTGTCGTCCAGCGTTATACAGCATAGTTTGCGGCGCACGCCTTCTGCCCGTACTTTTCGCAGCGCGTCTCTGCCGATGAAATCGCCCTTTCGCATTCGCACTGCGAAGCCGATACCCGCCTCGTACGGGTTGTATTCGGTGTGAATGTCGTTGCCCCACAAGCGGTAGCCCTTTTCGAGGCGCAGCGAGTCGAACGCGCCGCCGCCCGCCGCGATGACGCCAAGCGGCTGACCGGCTTCCCACAGCAAATCCCACAGCCGCGCGCCCATTTCCGCCGGCGCGTACACCTCCCAGCCAAGCTCGCCGATGTACGATATGCGCAGCGCCAGCGCGGGAACTTCGCCTATCATGATGCGTTTCGCGGACATATACGGAAAACCGTCGTTGCTCAGGTCGTCATCGCACACGCGGCTCAGCAAGTCGCGAGCGCGCGGTCCCCACAGCCCGATGCAGCACAGCGCCGTGGATACATCGGTAATCCGCGCAGACCCGTCTTGCGGCATGCCCGCCTCAATCCACGCCAAGTCGTGCAGTCCCATCGCGCCGCCGGTAACGACCATGAAGCGCTCATCGTCCAGCCGCGTGACGGTCAGATCGCACTTGATTCCGCCGCTCGGCGTGAGCATTGATGTGTATGTGATGCTGCCCACCGGCTTGTTCATCTGGTTCGTGGCGAGCCGCTGCAATGCGCCGAGCGCGCCCGATCCGGCAATCTCAAACTTGGCGAATGGCGTCATGTCGAACATGGCGACACGCTCTCGCGCGGCGACATGCTCTGCCGCGACCGTCGGCGACCATTCGCGCGCCACCCAGCCCGTGCGTTCCGCGCCCTTGACGGTCAGCGAATCTAGCAAACCTTCGTTGGCGGCATACCACTGCGGTCGCTCCCACCCGGCGTTCTCGAAGAACACGGCGCCCAACGCCTGCTGTCGAGGGAAAAACGGCGTCAGGCGCAGGTTACGCGGGTGTTCCATCTGCTGGCGCGGGTGGATGATGTCATAGACTTCGCGGTATTGCTGCGCGGCGCGCGCCCGCACATAAGGTCGCGTGTTCGCGTGCGGATGAAAACGGCGGATGTCGCATTCGCGCAGATCTGTCGTGGGTTCGCCGTTGACAATCCACTCGGCGACCGCCTTGCCCACACCGCCCGCGTGCGTAATCCAAACCGCCTGCGCCGACCAAAATCCGCGAACCTGCGGCGATTCGCCCAGTACCGGAAATCCGTCCATCGTAAACGAAAATATGCCGTTGAACTTGCGCGTCAGCCCGGCGCCCTCGATGCCGGGCAGGATTTCGCGCGCCGCCGTCCAAGCGCGCTCGAAGTGGCGTGGCGTGAACTCCACTTCGGACGGCATAATCGGCGCGTCGGAGTGGTCGAGTATATCGTCCGCGTCCATCAAGAGCGGCTCGTGGTTGTACGACCCGATGCCGTAGCCTTCGCGCTCTTGGCGAAAGTACATCGCCGCGTCTTGATGGCGCAACAGCGGCTGTTCGACCTCTGCTTTCGCGCCTGCAAGCCCTTCTAGCGGAGTCGTTACGGCGTACAAGTGCTGCATCGGCGACAGCGGAATTGGCACACCTGCCATGCCGCCTACCGTAGGCGCCCAGATGCCCGCCGCGGAAACGACTAACTCTGTCTTGATTTCGCCCCGCGATGTATGCACGCCCGTAATGCGCCCTGCGTCAATACCAAAGCCGGTAACCTTGACGCCGCCGAAGAACGCCGCGCCGTTGCAGGCTGCCTCGCGCGCCATAGCCTCTGCCGGTCGCGTAGCCTTCGTGTGAATGTCGGACGGCACATGCAGCGCGCCCAGCACGCGCTCGGACAGCATCGGAATCATAGCGCGCGCCTCGTCCGTGCTGATGAGATGCGCCTCGACGCCCCAGCTTTTGCCATAGCCCGCCTTGCGCTTCAAATCGGTCAGGCGCTCGGGCGTCCAAGCGGCTTCTAGGCTGCCCACAGGATTGGCGCACGGCTCGCCGTCAAGCGTCAGGTTGCTCCAAAGGTCAACAGTATAACGCGCGAACTCGGTCATCGTCTTTGACGCGTTGAGTTGAAACACCAGACCCGGCGCGTGCGAGGTAGAGCCGCCCGTCTCGAACAGCGGTCCTTGCTCAACGACGACGACATCTCGCCAGCCGAGTTTGGTCAGGTGGTACGCGACGCTGCAGCCCGCGATGCCCGCGCCAATGACGACCGCTCGCGCATACTTCGGCAGGGTGAAGTCAGACATGGCACCTATGTCCCCCAGTGTCTCCCAGCCATCCAGTGATAATAGGTATTGTCGTAAGCGATAATGCCCTGTCCGCCGATGCTAGCACAGATTCAGCCCGCATGTAAGGTCGAATTTGGGCGCAGTTTTACACGGATGAACAGGATGAGCAGGATGGGATGTCAGTGCGCGCCACGCAGCGCCCCCGGCAGCTCCGCGGCGCTCTCCAACACCGTCACCGGCGCATACTCCGCGAATGCCTCACGCGGCGTGACGCCGGACAAGACGGCGGCGAATCTTACGCCGGCGCGCCGTGCCGTCTCCGCGTCTGTTGTGCTGTCCCCCACATACAGGCAGCGCTTCTTCGGCGTATCCAGTTTGGCAACCGCGCGCAGCAGCCCCGTTGGATCGGGTTTCGGTTCATCCACATCCTCGATGCCCACGATAACCTTGAATTGACTATCTAATTCTTCCCGTCGCAGTACGCGTGATATGCGCCATCGTCTCCCCGACGACACGATTCCCAACTCTATGCCATGTCCTAAAAGCGTATCCACTAGCGACGGTACGAAATCGAATAGCATCGTGGCATCGGGCATCATCTTTTCCGCCCGTTCCAAGAAAATCCGCATAAACTCGTCCCCAAGCGCGGAATGCTCATCGCCAGCCAGCGCCGTCAGCGTGCGCGGCAGCGACAAGCCTATCGTGCGCCGAATCGAGTCATCCGTGGCAGTGGGCAGCCCCAGCCGCCGCAGCGCATAGTTCGCGCACTCGATTACGCCGTCGGACGAATCCGCGAGAGTGTAGTCGAAGTCGAAGATGATACTCTGCACATCGGCGATACTTGGATACGCGCTCATCCCATCCTGCCCATCGATGTCAGTTGCCGTGCTCACAGCCCCATCATGTCGGCGAGCGTCTTCAAGTCCGGCACTTCCAAGTCCGCGCCGGAGTTGCCGCCGATTGGATTGCCCGACGCGCTGCCCTCGCGCTCCAGTCCGGCGTGCCTGTTCACCCACACCGCATCCATGCCGAAGCTCTTTGCCGGTACGATGTCCAGCTTGACGCTTTCCGCCACATGCAGAACGCGCTCTTTAGGCACGCCAATGCGCGCGACAGCCATCGCGAAGTTGTTGTGCGAAGGCTTGTACGACCCAACCTGCTCCGCCGTTACCACGAAGTCGAAATCGATGCCCAGTGTCTGCTGCGTGCCGGCAAACAAGTCGTCGTCCACATTCGACACGATGCAAAGTTTGTATCGGCTCTGCAGACGGCGCAGCGCGTCCACCGTGTCGTCGAAGGGCTGCCAGTTGCCCAGAGATTCAGCGAGGCATTCCGCCTCAGACGCGGACGGCTCAAAGTCCAGCCGTTCGCAGATTCCGATGACAGTGTTTCGCAGAACTTCGCGGTATCGCCGGTACTCGCCGGATTTGCCCGCGCCCTCGACCTCCGCGTAAAGCGCCATCAGCTCGTCGTCGCTCACACTCGCGCCGTGCGCGTCCACGACCGGCCGCAGCGCGCCCGCAATCCCCGATTCCCAATCAATCAGCGTCCCGTAGCAGTCAAATGTCAGCGCGTCATAATTATTGAAGTCCAGCATCAGATACTTCGTCTCCCATCCTAATCCTGCTCATCTTGTCCATCGATGTCACTTACCCGTCCTTCCGCTTGCAGCTTTATCAGATGCGCGCGAATTTGGCTGCGGGCGGTATCCATCAGCTGCGGATGGATTTTGCCGGCATAGATGGCGTCCAGCAGCGTGTCTAGGCTGCGATTGCCCGCTTCAACCAATTTGACAATCTGCTCTTCACGCGCGAAGCGGCGCGTTATCATCTCGTTCAGCTTGTCCTGCGGCGTGTGTATCATCGGACCGTGCCCCGGCGCAATCATCCGCGAATCGAAGCCCTTCATCTTGCGCATCGACTCGATGTACGCTGCCATATCGCCGTGATCCGGGCTGATGACGGTCGTGCCGGTGCCCAGTATCATATCGCCGCTGAACAGCACGCCCGTCTGCCGGTGCAGAATGCTCAGGCTGCCTAAAGTATGCCCCGGCGTGTGTATGAACTCCAGCGTCGCATCGCCAAGCTCCAGCGTATCGCCGTCCTTCACGGTCGCGTCCACGCTCACGCCTTCGGTGCCGTAATCGCCTTCGTCATCGTTTTCGTCTGCCATGCGCTGGAATGGTTCGTCCGGCGCACGCGCGGAAGATTGCTCGGACTCTATCGCCTCTTGTTCGATGCCGTGGCAAAACACCGCTCCGCCCGTAGCCTCGCGCAGCCGGTTCGCGCCGCCGATGTGGTCGCCATGCCGGTGAGTCAGCACGATAGCTGCAATCTCCGGCGATCCCATCGCCCGCCATTGCGCCAAATAGTAGTCCACTTCGGCGTCTTTGCCATACGCCGTGTCGATGATTGCCGCGCGCTCGCTGCCTAGCGCCAGATACACATTCGGCGCGTAAACGCCCTCGTGCGCGCCTTCGCCAACGACCATCTGGTGCACGCCCGCCGCAATCTCCGTAATGCTTGTCTTCATGTCATGCGCGTCCTTTTGCATTTTATCCTTTGCGTTCTAAACTGCTGGGTCTGCTTCAAAGATCTCCCTGACAGATTTTGCCTGAAGAAAATACAATACATTGACATTGATGCTTAATCAATTGCCCATTTGGCAATCGGATACTCTGCGCCTTCCTATCAGCCCCGGAGGGGATAGCGATAATTCCCAAGCAATCTGCAACGAAATCTCGCAAAACCCGTCATTTGACTGGCAAATCTATTTGAAATTGAGATTAGCAAGAGTATAATTCGCCGTGCTGTTAACAAAACATTAATAAGCGCGTAGCGGATATGCTTGACAGGCACTTGTGGAAGGAGCACTTGGATGGACCCCGTCAATCTATACGACATGGAAACCCTCGCGAAGCAGACGATGCCCCACAATATGTGGACATTTGTGGACGCCGCCTCGAATGACGAAATCACCAAGCGCAGGAATCGCGATTCGTTCGACCGCATTATGGTCAACGCACGCTTTCTGCGTGATGTGTCCGAGCGCAACTTAAGTACGACCGTGCTCGGCGAGAAGATTGACTTCCCGGTGATGGTCGCGCCGACAGGCGGACAGCGGCAGGCGCACCCGGAAGGCGAGCGCGCCACTGCCACCGGCGCCGGACGCGCGGGCACGCTGTACACGCTGCCCACAAGCTCCGGCTACAGCATCGAAGAGGTCGCCGAAGTCGCTTCGGGTCCGCTGTGGTTCCAGCTCTACCACCAGGACGACGAGGTAACCGAAATTCTGGTCAAGCGCGCGAAGGAAGCGGGCTACAAGGCAATCTGCCTCACCGTTGATACCCCCGTCGGCAGCCCCAAAGAGCGCGACATTCGCAACCTGTATATGGCGCAACCCGGCTTGCACTGGGGCAGCTTGCGCGACCGCCCAGACCTCATCAACCGCAGAAATGTCGGCGTGCCGGACCTCGCGGACTGGGCGCCGCCCGACTATGTGGGCTTGACATGGGACAGGCTCGACTGGCTGCGTGATCTGACCGGCTTGCCTCTTATCGTCAAAGGCATTCGCACGGTGGAGGACGCAATTCAGTGCGCAGAGTACGGCGTTGACGGCATTGTCGTGTCCAACCACGGCGGCAGGCAGCTCGACGGCACCCCGTCCAGTATCGAAACGCTCGCGCCCATCGCGAATGCAGTCGGCGAGCGTTTGGAGATATATCTGGACTCCGGCGTGCGGCGCGGCTTGGATGTGCTGAAAGCGCTGAGCCTTGGCGCGCGCGCCGTGCTGGTCGGACGCCCGCTCTACTGGGGCTTGGCATACGGCGGCGCGGACGGCGTAGAACTCATGCTCAACATCCTGAAGGTCGAATTCGACCGCGCGCTTGCCTATGTCGGCTGCGCCAGCCCGGACCAACTCCACCCCGGCATAGTGGACATCCCCGACACCAACTGGTGGCCTAGAAACTAGCCTAATCCGCAAGCGAAACGGAAACGTCCTATTCTCATACATGTGAGAATAGGACGTTTCTTATGTGCTGCATTTCGTAAGAGAGGAAGTCTGCTCACTCCGACCGCTTGTCGTCATCCGCGCCGTTCAATCCTTGCGAACTGGGCGGCGGCTCGTCGAAGTCTTCGCCTCGTTCCTCTGCCTCCAACCGATTCCGATTCCACTCCGCCCACTTGCGACCCATCCGCTCCGCGCCTATCGCCAGTCCTTCCGCTCTTCCTTCCGCCAATCCTTCCGCTCTTCCTTCCGCCGCAGCCTCTGCCGCGGCAGCTTCCCTACGCTTCTTCAAGTAGTCGCCTACCATCTCTGCCAAGACCATACTCGCCTCCGTTATCACAAGACTGATGAACGCCGTCGTGAAGAGTATCGCCGGCGCTTTCTGGACGACCGCGTTGGTTATGTCGTGATACGAAGTTCCGTTTCCCAGACGCGAAGCCTCGTACCACACGCTCCAGACAACGCCGATTATACCAAGAAAATAGAACAGCGGAAAATACATCCGCCTGAACCTTCTCGGCACGCTCCACATAGACACCCGATCATCGTCCGCTCCCCGATTTTCCGTTTCGCGCATACTCCCGCACCCGCATTGTCCACCCAATTCTGTCCGGCCACATCAGAGCCAAAACCTGCTCACTGACCGACTGAAAGACTGACCGACTGAAAGACTAAAGTATCGCCCCCGCATTCTGGAACCTCGCCACATCGTCCCAATCATAGCCAAGTTCATCGATTAGGACGGCTTCGGTGTCCTGCCCTAACTCCGGCGCGCCTCGCTTGATGGCGGCGGGCGTCTCGCTGTATGCCACCGGGAAATTGCACACGCGGATGGGTCCCATATCCGGGTGGTCGAAGTCGGTGATATAGTCGTTTGCTATCACCTGAGGATCGTTTTTCAGATCGGAGACGCTCTGTATTTTCGCGTAGATGAATCCGTATGTGCGGAAAATGGCGTCCCATTCTTCATAGGTCTTCGTGGCGAAGGTCTCTTCGATCAGCGCAAGCAATTCCGGCTGAACCGCTGCGCCGTCCTCTACGCCCTGGAACTTCGGCTCATCCAGCACTTGCGGGATACCCAGCGCCTCCACGAACGGGCGCCAGTAGCGTTTCGGCTGCGGATTGGATATTCGCAGCCAGCTGCCGTCCTTGCACTTGTAGATGTTGTACATATAGTTGCGCACATCCTCGCGATTAAGCGTCGGCATATGGCTGCCTATGAGCAAGTCCATGCCGATGGCAAGCCCTTGCAGCCACATCGTGCTGCTCATGTGCGACACTTCCACCTTCTGCCCGACGCCCTGGCTCGCGCGTGCCCACAGCGCCGACAATATGCCAAGGCACAGGACGATGCCGCCTATCTGGTCGGACGGTGCGCCGCGAACCGATATGGGATGCTGCGCCCAGGGCGGAGTCGCAGACATCATCAGCCCTGCGCGCGCCTGACCGCAGGCGTCCAGCGATGGCATCAGCGCGTCCGGACCCTTCGTGCCAAAGCCGGACGCCGACGCGTAAATCAGCTTAGGGTTGATTTGCTTCAGCGTGTCGTAGTCCATGCTCAGGCGTTCTGCCACGCCGTTGCGGAAGTTTTCGATGACAACATCCGCCTCCTCGACAAGTTTGTGCACAATCTCGATGCCCTCTTCTGTCTTCAGATTCACCGCGATGCCGCGCTTGCTGCGATTGCAAGTCTCGAAGTACGCATTGCGACCGTTCGGCATACCCGCGTTCGCAGATTCCATCGACGACACGGCGCGACCGACATCTCCGTCCAGCGCTTCCAGCTTGATGACATCCGCGCCCATGTCGCCTAGCATCGACGCCGCCACAGGTCCGAACTGCCACATAGTCCAGTCCAGCACCTTCACCCCCGCCAGCGGCCCATATGCCTCAGTCCCTTGTGATAGCGTTGCGTTCCCGTTCATATCAACCTCCCGAGCGTGTGTCGAATCGTCGCTGCTAAAATTGCCTACCCAAATCCACTGCCAATTCGTCTATGGATACCAAGAAGATACCAAGACGATTTCACAAATCCCTGAAAGTAAAGCAAGCCAAAATTGCTACAGAAATTTTCGGATCGTCATTCCTGCGAAAGCAGGAATCCGGAATCTTTCATTCGCAGACGGGGCTAATTTTGCATTTGTGAAATCGTCTTATAGATACAGTGTCTTGAATTTGCGCCAAGTGTAGCATACTGCTGCCTCCATCTTACCCACTCTGCCAACGATGTTCCGGGACGGTTACCAATTGACCCGCAATTTGCCCACTTGCGTGTGATAAGGTATCCTTTCTGCTTGATAGTCAGACTGACGAGTAGATTGACGAGCCATAATTAATATAAGCGGAGGATTACCTATGAATACGATGGAAGCCATTGCGCGAATACTCAAGGAGGAAGGCGTCGAATGGGTCGCCTGCTTCCCCTCGAACAACCTCATCGAAGAGGTCGCGAAGGTGGGCATTCGCACGATTATGTTCCGGCAGGAACGCGGTGCGCTGATGGCGGCGGACGGCTTCAGCCGCATGAACGACCGCAACAAGTTTGGAGTAGTCATTACACAGGGCGGGCCCGGCTCCGAGAACAGCATGGGCGGCTTGGCGCAGGCGTTCGCCGACAATGTGCCGATGCTCTACCTGCCCGGCGGCTCGCCCGTCGCGCAGATGCAGGTGCGCCCCAACTTCTCGCCCGCGCGCACTTACCAGACCGTCTCCAAGTACAGCGAAGTCATATTACAGCCGGATATGGTCGCCAGCACGATGCGCCGCGCATTCCACAACCTGCGAAACGGTCGCGGCGGCCCCGTTACCATCGAACTGCCCGGCGATGTCAGCACGATGGAAGTCTCCGAATCCGCGATGAACTACCAGCCCCCCAAGCGCCACCCGCAGGTGCCGTCCAACTCGGACATCAAGGACGCTGTGAAGGCGCTGCTTGCCGCGCGCAAGCCGATGATATGGTCCGGCATGGGCGTGCTGCTGGGCAACGCCACCGAAGAACTCCGCGAGTTCGCCGAGCTGACCGAGATCCCGGTGTACTGCACGATGCCCGGCAAGTCCGGCTTCAACGAGCGCCATCCGCTGTCTCTTGGCTCCGGAAGCGGCGCAACCACACAGCAGGCGCGCACTTGGCTCAACGAATCCGATGTGCTGTTCGCTGTCGGCAGCAGCCTGTCCATCACTGGCTACGGCCAGTCCATCCCCGCCGGCAAGGTGATGATTCACAACACCGAAAGCATCGAAGACCTGAACAAAGACTTCACAGTGGACATCGGCGTGCCGGGCGATGCCAAACTCACGCTGCAAGCGATCATCGACGAAGTGAAGTCGCAGCTGGGCGAGAGCGGCCGCGCCGGCAAGAACGGCGTCGCAGCCGAAATCGCGTCCATTCGCCAGAGCTGGATGGCGAGCTGGACGGACTTGCTCAATTCCAACGAAACGCCTATCAGCACATACCGCGTAATCGGCGAGCTGGAGCGCCTGCTCGACCACGACAACAGCGTGGTAACGCACGACGCGGGCGCGCCGCGCGACTCCATCATGCCGTTCTACACCGCCACCACGCCGCACAGCTACATCGGCTGGGGCAAGACTACGCACTTGGGCTACGGCATACCGCTGATGATTGGCGCGAAGCTCGCATCGCCGGACAAGTTCTGCCTGAACTTCATGGGCGACGGCGCGTTCGGCATGTCCGGCTTGGACATCGAAACCGCCGCTCGCGCAGGCGCTCCGATAACGACCGTCGTGCTGAACAACGGTGGCATGGCGACCTACCCCGGCGGCTATCCTTCCGCGCGTGAACTGTTCGGTACGACAGAGATGACCGGCGACTACGCGAAAATCGCCGAAGGCATGGGCGCAGTCGGCATCACCGTAACCGACCCGAACCAAGTCGGCGACGCCATCCGGCAGGCGCAAAACCACAACGCAGAGGGTCGCACCGTGCTGCTAGACATCCACAGCAACATGGAACCCCGCAAATCCCGCCCGGAGTAAAGAACTTACATCGATGGACAGGATGAAGGGGATGTGGTGGTTGTTGGGTAAAGGCGATAGATTATAGATAGCAGGGAAAGGACCCGCCATAGCGCGGGTTCTTTCTGTCAGAGGTTTTGAGTGTGGCGAAAAATAATGAATCTGTCGCTTCTCATATTGCTGTCCCTGCTCGCCATGGCAGCATCTATACTTCTTTGCACCGCCTGCATGCACCAAGCGGTTGAATACGATACATCCACGCCACCGCACTCGCCGGAAGCGCACGAGCAAGGCATCTCCCTCCACACCCGCGCCCTATCTCGCCTAGCCCAAGCCGACTACGACAACGCCGTCGCCGACACGGACAAGGCGCGCAAGCTCATAGACCCGCAGCTCATACACCTGTACACCGACGACATGCGCCAGGTCTATTTCCAAAGCGCCATCGCCTACTACGACACCGGCTTGTACGATGACGCAATCATCCTGTTCGACAAGGCAATCAATGTTGTCCTGTCCCCTTCTGACTACCCCGACGCCTACTACTGGCGCGGCATGTCCCACTACCGCAAGGGCAGCCATCGCAGGGCTATAGCGGATTTCGATATGCTTGTCGGCAAGGAAGGTGACTTCCCGGACGCCGCGCACTATCGTGAACTTTCGCGGGAGAGGCTGGCGGAGTGGAGTAGATAATCCACACCTGCCACACCGCGTTAGCCTTCGCTATCCCTGTCCACGAGCATCCGTTCTAAGTGCGATATGAGCGGCGGCAGTTCGTTCTGAATAATTAGACGCAGCAAGGGCAGGTCCACTCTGTCGTACTCGTGTATCAGCCTGTTGCGTAGCCCGACGATCCTGGGCCAGTCGATGGCAGGGTAACAGGCGCGCAATCCCTGAGGCACGCGCCGCGCCGCTTCGCCGATGATTTCCATGTATCTTATCAACGCCGCGTTCAAGGCTTCGCGAAGTATCGGGTCTGTGTCCCAATCGCCTCTATGGGAACGCTCTGCATACAAGTCTCTAGCGGAGCGCGCATTGTCAAGCATGTGGGCAATGGCTACATACGGGTCTTTACGCGACATATATGACCTCCGCTTCGTCAAGCACCTCTTGAACGAAGTACTTACTCAGTGATCTGGGTGTGTGCAGGTCAACTTTCCTACCGCCGAACATCTCGGATAATTCGTTAGGCATGTCCCAGAAGAACTTGAGCCCCGGCATGGGCAGTTCCGGCAGGAAGTCCACCAGCACGTCGATGTCGCTCTCCGGCGTAAAGTCGTCGCGTATGACCGAGCCGAACAGCGCGCACCAAGCGAGATTGTAGCGGCGGCAAAAGTCGGCTATCCGCCCATACGGAACGGCGATGCGCGCGTCGCTATGCGGCGCATGCCCTTGGCGCGCTTGGGCTTCGTATTCATTCAGTCGCGCGGGTATCATCGCCATATATCATTCCTGCTGATTCATTCACGCACTCCTTGCGGCAATCTTACCTTACCGCAGCGGCTCATATCCCTCCGGATTTCCGCCCTGTATATCGCCGGTGGGCGCTATGCCCGATATCAGTTCGTCTATCCAGCGGCGCAGTTCGGTCTCGCGCATTACGCCTGCCCAGCGGCGTTGGACAATACCTTCGTCGGTTACGAAGAATGTTACCGGGATGCCGATGACGCCGTAATCGACCGAGATGCTGCCGGTCTCGTCGATGCCGTTGGGGTAGGTGATGGTGAACTCGTTCAGGTACGCCTCGGCGTCCGGCAGGGCGTCCTGTATGTTCACGCCGACGAACAGCACGCCGCGCTCGCCGTACTCCTGCGACAGCCGCTCGAATATCGGCGCTTCCTGACGGCACGGACCGCACCACGACGCCCAAAAGTTTATCACCATAGGCTTGCCCGCGTAGTCCGCCTCCGTCAGCTCGCCGCCGCCGTACAAGGGCATTGCGATGCTCGGCGCGGGCTTGTCGATGCGCGTTATGCCGCTGCGTCCTGTTACCGGCGACCGATTCGCCAACCCAAACGCCAGCAGCCCCGTGAGCGCCAGCACGACCAACACCGCAAGCGCAATCGCCGCCAAGCGCACCGGCGTTATTCGGCGCGGCGCGTCCGTATCTAACAAATCGCTAGGCGGCTCATCCACAATGTCGTCTTGCCCGTCGTCTTGATTGATATTCGTCATATCTGTTGGGGCGAAAGACGGACTCCACTACGTCGTCCTATCCTACCCATACTGTTCATACTGTTAGTTGCCGGTTACGCGCTCAAGCGAATACGCTATATCCACCAGCGCCTGCGCGTCGATCCAGTCTATCGGGCCGGGTAATGCCTGAATCGCCACATCAATGGCTCGTCCACCGCTTTGGGTGCAGCGGAAGAACAGCGCGAGCGACTTCTCGAAGTCCCATTCCGCCTTGTCCGGGCTGAGCGCCGGTCCCGCGATGATGCTCGCGTCCGACCAGCCGCCTATCATCAGATATGCCGTCTGATCCCCCATGCTCACGGCGCTGACCGCCTCTGCCGGGCGCTCCCATTGGAGCGAACCGGGCGCGCTGTCCGGCGAGAACTCCATCGGATACGCGATGATGATGTTGTTAATGCCGTCCTGGTAAATCTGCAGCGCTTCTTCGTTGCCGATGTACGACACTCCGCCGAACGAAAAGCCCGCAGGCAGTTCAGACGGCTGCACCGCGTATCCAAGACGCTCGCGGACTTCGCGAATTTCCTCCGGCACTTCGCCGGAGTCAACCGTCGTCTGACACTCTATGTCGGGCAATCCGGCGGGCAAAGGAGCCATCGTGCGCATCGGCGCAGGCGTGGGCAGCGCCTGCGATGGCGGCGCGACAGCAGCGGGCGGAAGGCTCGGCGACGGCTGTTTCACTACAGTTGGCGCGGCAGTCGGCGCAGCGATAGCGGGCGTGGCGGGCAGGGGAGTTGGCGTGTCAACCGGCGCTTCCGGCGCGCACCCGTACAGCGCTACCGACAACAGGAGCAATACCCAAACTTTATACAATGCGTCCTCATTCCTGTCGCTATCAGCCGGCTGTCGTAATTGCTATGCGGATGATCGGATGATTGTGCGGGGTGCCATTCTTGTGCGGGGATGGGCGTCTTCGTCCCCATCCGAACCTACCCGAACCTACCTCAATCAATACCCCAATCAAGGGGGAAGACAATTTCAGAAGTCCCTTCCCCTTCGATGGGGAAAGACAATTTCAAAAGCCCCTTCCCCCTCGATGGGGGAAGGTTAGGATGGGGGTGAAATATCTGTCCACCACCACCTTTTGCAAATGTCTCCAAGAGGGAAGGGACTATCGGTGTCTGCGATTTTCAATTGACCTTCTTTTCAGCCATAAGTATAATCGGTAATTGGACTTTCGTAAATTTGTTTCAAGGTCGTTAGGTGCGCGCGCCGTGAGGTGTGCATCGAAATACGAGCCCCATAAGCGCCAACTAGCGGCAATATCGGAAAGCGAAATAATGCCAAAGAGAACATATCAACCCAAGAGGCGCCGAAGGATGCGCGTGCACGGCTTTCGATCGCGGATGAGCACGAAGAACGGCCGCAATGTGCTCAAGCGCCGCATGTTCAGGGGACGCCATAAGCTCACAGTGTAGCCGCGCGTCTCGATGAGCCGCCTGAGCCGGATGTCGCGGAAATCGCGCCTTCCTGACATTCCCCCGGATGGGAAAGGGATTTCGGGGACTAGCAGGCACTGCGCCCGGCGATATGCCGCTACAATGTAAACAGATGCGCCCGAATCGGTGTGCGCCAAAGTCGGGTGCGATGATACGATACGCTGCGAGTTACAGGGCGCTCCGTGAGCGGATATGCAGAAGCGACATCGCCTGAGAAAGTCGAAGGATTTTGCGGCGGCGCGACGCGAAGGCAAGAGCTGGGCGGATAGGATGCTCGTGCTGGTTGCGCGGCGCACCGATAACGAATGCAGCCGATTCGGCTTTTCCGTCAGCAAGCGCGTGGGCAACGCCGTAGTGCGTAACCGCATCAAGCGCAGGCTCAAGGAAGCCGCCCGCACGGAATACTTGCCACGCCTGAGCGAAAGCTGGGACTTAGTGGTGATAGCGCGCAAGGACGCCGCCAACGCAGACTACCATCGCCTCAACCGCTCGCTGCGGCGGCTGTTCAGGCGGGCGAAGATTATCGACGATCGCGCAAATAGGCAGACTGCCAATAGCGGCGCCGGCAGTTCTGTCAATGTCAGCCCTGCCAGTAGCAGCCCGGCCAGTAGTAGCCCAAAATAATGGCGCACGCTCGAAATCATCACCCATACGAACGGGCGCACCCACAGGGGAACGGATAACTTTATGATGCAAGCGGTTGCGCTGGGAGCGATTCGGTTCTACCAGAACGCGCTGTCTCCCTACATCTCCAACGGGCTGTGCCGCCACGAACCCACTTGCTCGCGCTACACACACGAAGCCATCGTCAAGTACGGCGTGTTCAAGGGGACCTGGCTCGGCATCAAACGCCTATCCAGATGCAGACCCGGCGGCACCAGCGGCTACGACCCAGTGCCATGATTTTTCTGATTCTTACGCTTGGCTGAACAAAGCAATAGGGCTGGGCGTAGTTCTTACTCCTGTCCTAACCTTTCCCTATTTAGGGTGCCCCATTGAGTAGGCACCTGAGTGGGAATGAACGAAACGAGAATATGAAAAGAAACCTGATAACACTCGCGCTGCCCTTGCTGCTCATCGCGCTGGTGGGCTGCGCCGGCCGCATCGCCACACCGGAAGGCTGGTCGGGCGGCGTGGTCGGCGACGATACGCTGTACATCGGCACGCGCGCCGGCGACATGCGCGCGCTGGACATCGAAAGCGGCGACGAAATCATTGCCGGCTTCAACCTTGTCGGGGAAGAAGCGCAGCGCGGCGTATATGGCACGCCCGTATTGCGCGACGACTCGCTGTACTTCGGCGGCTACGACGGCGTGCTTTACGCCCGCTTCGTGCCGAACCTTGAAAAGAAGTGGGACGAACCGATAGGCTCGCCCATCGTCGGCGGTCCCACACTCGTGGACGACATCGTGTTGGTCGGCGCGGACAACGGCCGTGTGTACGCATTCCAGCAGGAAGCGGACGACCAGCGGCGCTACAGCGTCTCCTCGCTGTGGACATACCAGACCGGCAACAAGATATGGTCGTCTCCTATCGGCGTTGACGGCGTGGTTTACGCCACATCGTTGGACAAGAACCTGTACGCCATTAGCCTCGAAGACGGCACGAAGCTCTGGCAGTTCACATCTGACGGCGCGATTGCATCGACACCGGCTTACGATGCAGGCACAGTGTACTTCGGCTCGTTCGACAGCGTCTTCTACGCGGTGGACGCCGCGGACGGCTCGCTGCGCTGGAAGTTTGAAGGCGCGGGAAGCTGGTACTGGGGCTCGCCGCTTGTTCACCGCGACACCGTTTACGCGCCATCGTTGGATGGCAATTTGTACGCGCTGGACAAGCGCACCGGCGAACTGCGCTGGACGCTCGAAACTGAGGGCCCCATTGTCGGGTCGCCAGCCGTCATTTTTGATATGATAGCCATAGGCTCTGACGATGGCAGGCTGCACATCGCGCGAATCAGCGACGGCAATCCGGTCGATTCGTGCAATATGCGCACCGAAATTCGCTCCTCGCTCGCGGTGAGCGACGACATCGTTTTCCTGAGCGCCAAGGACAAGACCATTCGCGCGCTGCGCGTCAAGACGAACGGCAACCCGGACGAAGAGTGGGTGCACAATCCCGAAGAGGAAGAACCCGTGTTGCGAGGCAGGGTCGAAGACTGCTGAACAGACTAACATCAATGGACAGGATGCAATAAATACTTGTCGCTGACACCTTATCAAGCGTATAGAAATGCCTTTCAGCCTGCTGAAAAAGGGGAGAAATGGCCACAATTCAAGAACGGACAGCGCGCAACGAAGCGCAAATCGAAGAGATACAGACGCACTTTGCCACGAAAGCCGATTTGAAGGCTTTGGAAACGCGGCTTCTGTGGGCGATATTCAGTGTGGGTGGCGCGATACTTGCCGCGATACTCGTGCAGACTATCTTGGGGTAGGCGGAACTCTAGCAGGTGGGTGGTGATTCGCTTCACCCCTTTATCTTCGCAAAGCAGGCTCTTCCCCCGTCAAGGGAAGGGACCGACTAAAACACTGACGAACTGAAAAGATTCATGCAGTTTCTCCAGATTTTCATAGACATATGGAACGTGGCTATCATCCAGCCGATGATAAACAGCCTCGTTTTGCTGTACAGCGTCTTCTTCCTGAACTTCGGTCTGGCGATCATCGCCTTCACGCTCATCGTGCGGCTGATACTCATCCCCCTGACGGTTCGCCAGAGCCGCCAGATGATGAAGATGACCGCGCTGCAGCCGCAGCTCAAGGAGCTGCAGGAAAAACACAAGGACGACAGGCAGACGCTTTCACGCCGCACGATGGAAGTCTATAAGGCGAACGGCGTAAATCCGATAGGCTGCCTTGGTCCGCTGTTCATCCAATTCCCCATCTGGATCGGCCTGTTTCAGGCGGTCATCCAGACGCTGCCATCCACGCCGGAGCGCCTTGTTGGGCTGTCCGGGCACTTGTACCCGTGGCTGCCCGGCGTGCACGATGTTATTCCCATAAACAACGCGTTCCTGTGGCTGGACTTGGCGCAGCCGGACTCGCTGCCCGTAATGCCGGTGCTTGTCGGCGTGTCCATGTGGCTGATGCAAAAGACGACCACCCTGCCGTCCGCGGACCCGCGCCAGGCATCCACGAACCGCATGATGCTGTGGATGATGCCGATAATGTTCGGCTTCTTCACCACGACATTCCCGAGCGGTCTCGCGCTCTACTGGGTCGTATCGAACCTAGTGGGAATGATAATACAGGGCTTCGTAACCGGCTGGGGCCCCCTAACAGATATGCTTAAGTTCAATCGTGGAGAATCGGCGCCGACGCCTGTACCAGCGGGGGCGTCCGCCTCCGCCGTCGCGCCGGCATCTCCCGAATCAGAGGAGACACCAACTAATGCGGACGATAGAAACAACGGGAAGAACACCCGAAGAGGCAATCGAAACCGCGCTAGACCAGCTAGGCGCAGGTCGCGACGAGGTGGAAATAGACGTCGTTAACGAGGGCAGGGGAGGCTTGCTCGGCATCGGCAGCGAACCTGCGGTCGTGCGTGTTACGCTTGCGGAACCGGCAGACGAGCCAGCCGCAGACGACGAACCGGACAACGAGCCCCAGCCGGACGCGCTGGCAGATTTCTCGGCGCTGGCAGACGATTTCGACGACGACTACGATGATGAAGACGACTACGATGAAGACGAAGAGACATCCGAGGTAGTTAGCGTCGGCTACGATGTGCTGAGCACACTGCTAGGCAAGATGGGCGTCGCGGCGGACGTGTATCTCCGCGAGCCATACGACGGCGACGAAGAAGGCCCCGTCTTCGAGATAGAGGGCGAAGATTCCGGCTTGCTCATCGGCACGCGCGGCGAGACATTACGCGCGCTGCAATTCATCGTCAGCTTCCTGGTGAGCCGCAGGATGGGCGAGCGCACCAACCTGATGGTCGATGTCGAAGGCTACCAGCAGCGCCGCTACGACTCCGTGGCAAACCTAGCGCGCCGAGTAGCCCAGCGAGTAGCCCAGCGGGGTCGCTCCATCCCCCTAGAGCCAATGCCCCCCAACGAGCGCCGCCAAGTGCACATGGCGCTGGCAGACCACGCCGATGTAGTAACCGAAAGCGACGGGCACGGCGACCGCCGCAAGGTGGTAATACATCCGAAGTAGCACGGCGTAAGCAGCACGGCTTGCAATGACCGTAGGGGCGACCGCCGGCAATTCGCTATCAGTACGCTTCCGTATGTTGCTAATACGGCGGCAATGTTGTACATTGCGCGGGCGTCGCTTGTACGGCTTGATGGCACATAATTGCTATCAAGAATGCGCTCCACGGCGTCTCCCGTATTAGCGAACTTTTGGCTGCCGGAGTTGCTAGCTGCTTGGAGGCGCATGATGATTTCTAACTTTAGAATCAATCGCTTAGTGTGGTTGCTGCTCGGCGCGATCGTCATCCTCCTTCTCATGTACCAGCTCAAAA
This sequence comes from Chloroflexota bacterium, assembly GCA_009840355.1. Lineage (NCBI taxonomy): Bacteria > Bacillati > Chloroflexota > Chloroflexota bacterium. Next base: position 1,330 of record VXNZ01000009.1, on the reverse strand, counting down.
GCGCGCTGCTGCCCTTCATTATCGGCGGCGCGCTGGTGTACATCCTCGACCCATTTGTGACTTGGCTGGAACGCCGTATCCCTTGGATGTCAGATCGCCCTGAGCTTAAGCGCGTCGTCTTCATTGCGATCATCTTCATTGTCGCCGCTATCCTCGCCATCATCGCGCTCATAGCCGGCATCATTGCCACAGTTAATCAAGTGCAGGCGTTCATTGGAGACCTCCCCAACCTCATAGAGGCCGCTCGCGTTACATTCGAGAGTGTCAGTACCGAATTCGTGATAGACATTCCGCCGGAGCTGAACAGCCTCGTGCAGAGCGCCACTCAGAACATAGGCAATTTGGTAGTCGAAGCCGGCAAAAGAGTTGCATCAAGCACCCTGGGCGTTTTGTCTCAGACCGTTTCGCTCTTGCTCGGGCTCGCGATGGTGCCGCTGATTCTCTTCTATGTTCTCAAAGACAAAGGCAAGATAATCGAAGGCGCGCTGAACACGCTCACACCTGGTCCGAGAAGGCACACGGAGAACGTTCTCAGTATCCTCGACGACGTATTCGGCTCATACATACGGGGGCAACTCCTTCTTGGGCTGGTCGTAGGCTTAGTGGTGTTCGTCGGGTTGTTCCTGATGAGTCTGTTGTTCGCCCCCAATATGACACCCTATACGCCGGTGTTGGGAATAGTCGCCGGCGTAACTGAACTTATTCCGGTCATCGGTCCCTGGCTCGGCGCAATCCCCGGTATTATCGTTACACTTGCCTTAGCTCCCCATATGATAATTCCGGTAATTCTGCTCTATATCCTGGTACAGCTTCTGGAAAACTCCCTGCTTGTGCCGCGCATTCAGAGCGATTCACTTAACCTGCATCCCGTGATGATAATCGCCGCGCTGCTAGTGGGCAGCGAACTCGCCGGGCTATGGGGTATCATCCTAGGCCCGCCGCTCGCCGCCGCCGCCCGAAGCGTGCTGCTGTACTTCCTAAGTGTCTGGCGCACCGAAGCCGAAGACCGAGTAGCCGAAACGCAGCCGGTTGACGCTCCGGACGAAGCGCCGCCTTCCGGACTGTCTGATGAAGCCACGCCGAGTGGCGAACCGGCCGGGGATTAGCCCTCGTTTGTGGATTGTCCTCCCCTTGACAAGCCAAACACTTGCCCTTAAAATCAGAACATATGATTTCAAACACTCAAACCCTAACGCCCGAACCCTGACACCTGAGACTAATATGTGCATCCAAACAGCCCTACAACAGAAAATAGCCGAACTAACCAGCAACGGCGAGACCATAGCCATGTTCCTTGTGGACACCTTGCAAAGCGACAGCTATGCCATCA
>VXNZ01000008.1 GCA_009840355.1 Chloroflexota bacterium | reverse complement strand
ACGCCCTGCTCCGCGAATTCAACGAAGCATACGAGTCCGGCGACGAAGAGGCAGCGCAAGAAGCCGAAGACAAGTACAACGCCTACAACCGCTACATCACAGAAGGCAAAGACCCCGAAGACGCAATGGCATTCGCCACCTGTGGCCCCAACGACCCCGACCCCGAAGAACTACACACCCAAAACCCTGCACATCCTGTTACCCCAGTCCATTCTGAGCCTGTCCTGAGCGCAGTCGAAGGGCCTGTCGAAGGACGCGACCGCAAGCACACCGCAGCAGCCCAAATCCCCACTCCCAAGCTAACCGTCCCCATCAACAACCGCAGCCCCTAAAAGCCCTATCCGCCGCCGCCTAATACTTGACCGAATACCGCTTCGCGCATACAATGGTTATTCGTAACACTCATATAGTCCACCACAAACGGCGAGAATACCATGTATGCAATTGTCAACACCGGCGGTAAGCAGTACCGTGTGCAGCCTGGCGATACCGTGCGCGTCGAATACTTGCCCGGCGACCAAGGCGACCTTATTGAACTGGACGATGTTCGCCTGCTGTCCGACGATGACGGCGAAGTAACTGTTGGCGCTCCGAATGTCGCAGGCGCGAAGGTTACCGCGGAAGTCGTACAGCAAGGGCGCGGGAAGAAGGTAATCGTCTTCAAGTACAAGGCAAAGACGCGCTACCGCAGGAAGAACGGTCACCGGCAGAACTTTACCGAGCTGCGTGTTACCGACATCTCTCACAGCACCGATTAAGCACACCCTCAAGCACAGAAGGAAGGCGGCAACACCATGGCGCATAAGAAAGGCGGCGGCAGCACGCGAAACGGGCGAGACAGCAACGCCAAGAGGCTCGGCGTGAAGTGCTACGACACCGAGTTAGTTACGGCAGGCTCCATCATCGTGCGGCAGCGCGGCACGCGCATCCACGCAGGCACCAATGTCGGCGTAGGCAAGGACCACACGCTCTTCGCCCTCATCGACGGCAAGGTGAAGTTCGAGCATAAGACCCGCGACAAAAAGCGCGCCAGCGTCTATGCCTAGCACGCCACGACTCCATCAAACGGAGGCAGCACCGAAATGAAACCCGGCATCCACCCCACATATTATCCGGAAGCCGTCACTATCTGCTCTTGCGGCGCGACATACACGACCGGCTCGACCAAGCCCGAATTGCGCGTCGAGATTTGCAACCTATGCCACCCGTTCTTCACGGGCGAGCAGCGCATCATCGACACCGAAGGACGCGTCGAACGCCTGATGCGCCGGTTCAACTTGCAGCAGTAGCAGCAAGGCGGACGACATACCAAGCACATCAATCGCAGGGGTGGGTACGCTCACCCCTGTTTTTCATTATTCATGAACAATTCATAAACACGACTTGTAATCACGGGGAAGGCATGAGCACAGAGCAAGCGCCGATGTACGGCGGACAGGCGGTCATCGAAGGCGTGATGATTCGCGGGCAGAGCAACATCGCGGTCGCGGTGCGTCGGCCGGACGGCAGCGTCGCCACAATGCGGCATCCGCTCACTTCTATATACACTGGCAAGCTGCGCCGCATCCCGCTAATTCGCGGCGTCATCGCAATGGCGGAAACGCTCACGCTCGGCATGCGCGCGCTGAGCTATTCGGCGAATGTCGCCGCGGAGGCGGAAGGCGAGGAAATCAGCAAGGCGTCGATGGCGGGCATGATGCTCGTGTCGCTCAGCCTTGCGATCGGGCTGTTCTTTCTCGTCCCGGTGTTCGCCAGCGACTGGTTGGAAACGCTGCTAGACTCGCACCTGCTGGCAAACATCGCGGAAGGCGTATTTCGCCTGCTACTGTTCTTAGGATACATAGCGCTGATAAGCCGCATGGACGACATTCGTCGCGTGTTCATGTATCACGGCGCGGAGCACATGACCGTGCACGCGCAGGAACGCGGCGACCCGCTCGATGTGGAGCACATACGGCAGTATCCGACGGCGCATCCGCGCTGCGGCACAGCGTTCCTGCTGGTCGTGATGGTCGTGGCGATACTCGCGTTCATCTTCGTCGGACGCGAGCCGTTCTGGTGGCTCATCACATCCCGCATTGTGCTAGTGCCCGCGATCGCCGCCGTGAGCTACGAAGTCATTCGCTTCAGCGGACGGCACGCCGGCAACCCGCTCGTCAGCCTCATAACCACGCCGAGCCTAGCCCTGCAATCGCTCACCACCCGCCAGCCCGACGACGACCAGATAGAGATAGCCATCGTCGCCATGCAGGAAGCCCAAGCCGCCGATCGCGACGCGGAGCGGGTGAGCGCGATGTCGTAGGGGACTAGAGACATCGGCAATGAAATTGGCAATTCTGGCAATCGCACCGGCTCCTGTATCTTCGTCAATCCGAGCAGGGCGCGTAGTCTGAAATCGTTATGCATCAGGCATTCCGATTTTTCAGATTTCACACCTAGCTGCGCTACATTCGGAATGACAGGCTGAGCCGACACTTCGTTCGCAATGGAGGACTTGGCGGGCGCCGTGTCCCAAGTTAATGGAAACTACGCGGGAAACAAACGCCTAGCCCGCGCGCTCCCTGAGCGCTTCCCAGACGTCCTCAGGGCGCGCGCCGGAGGCGGATAGCAACACCAGGGCGTGGTAGAACATGTCTGCCATTTCTTCGGCAAGATGATCGGCTTCGCCTTTGACGCCCGCGATTGCGGTTTCGCCCGCCTCTTCGATGACCTTCTGCGCGATGCGGTCCGCGCCGCCTGAGAACAGACTTGTGGTGTAGCTACCCTCGGGCATCTCGTGCTTGCGATCCTGAATCAATGCGAACAGGTCTTCCAGAACGCCGGGTCCCGTCTCGTCACGGTAGAACTCGGGGAACTCGTCGATTGGCGTGAAGAAGCAGCTCGGCACGCCAGTATGACAGATGGGCCCGTCCGGCTCGACTTGCAGAAGCAGGGCGTCGCCGTCGCAATCGATTGTCGCAGACTTGACATGCATGTAGTTGCCGGATACCTCGCCCTTGTGCCACAGGTCGGACCGGCTGCGGCTGAAGAACCAGACTTCACCGCCTTCCAGCGTGCGCTTCAGTGAGCCGGGGTTCATGTACCCTAGCATCAGCACTTCGCCGGTGTTCACATTCTGTGCGATTGCGGGCACCAGCCCTCTTCCATCCAGCTTTACCAGTGGCGCCATTTCCTTGTCCTTTTTCTGCTCGGGCTTTGCCCATATAAGCTGTCTGTACTTTCTGATGCTAGTTTATGAGTGAGTGATTTCGTAGTGGCTACGGTAGTGGCAATAGTATTGTGGTGGTTCGCTTCAATTCGCTATTTCGGGCGCATTTGAGCGCGATCACCCCATCCTACCCCCCTCCCCAATCAAGGGTGAAGGGACTTACGAAACCACCGCACCGGGTCTTATAGGCACGCCTTTATCGGATAGATATTCCTTGACTTCGGGTATCGGGTGCGTGCCGTAGTGGAATATGCTGGCGGCTAGGACGGCGTCTGCTTTGCCTTCGGCGAGCGCGTCATAGAGGTGTTGCGGTTCGCCTGCGCCGCCGCTCGCAATCAGCGGTATCGTTACGCTTTCGGATATGGCGCACAGCAATTCCAAATCGTAGCCGGTCTGCTGCCCGTCGGTGTCCATGCTGGTAACGAGCAGTTCGCCCGCGCCTAGTTCCGCCGCCTTCTGCGCCCACTTCACCGCGTCGATGCCCATCGGCGTACGTCCGCCATGCACATAAACTTGCCAGCCGGATGATTCGTCCAGCGCGATTTTTGCGGCGATGTCGGCGGGCATATCTTTTGCCACGCTGAAGTTGACCGTGCCGATCTTATCATCACCTAATTCATCTGTACGAACCTTGTCATCATCGGTAACGCGCTTGGCATCGATGGCGACTACGATGCACTGTGAGCCGAAGAAGTCGGACGCCTCCGCGACGAGCGACGGGCTGGCGACCGCCGCAGTGTTCAGCGATGCCTTGTCCGCGCCTGCCTCAAGCATACGCCGCACATCCGCCACATTGCGCAAGCCGCCGCCGACGGTCAGCGGAATAAACACCTGCTCCGACACCTGCCTAACCACATCGACTATGATGTCGCGGTCGTCCGAACTTGCGGTGATGTCCAAGAACACCAGCTCGTCCGCGCCCTGCGCATCGTAGAAGCGCGCCAAGTCCGCAGGGTCGCCGGCGTCTCGTATGTTCACGAAACTCACGCCCTTGACAACTCTGCCCTTGTCAATGTCCAAGCAGGGTATTATTCGCTTAGTCAGCACTCCGCAATTCCGTTCATTTTATTCATGAAGGTTTGAGTTGCAATAACTTACGCTTGCCGTTAAGCGCACATCTAGCCGATAGTCTCAATAGCATCGCGCAGGTCAATGTCGCCAGTGTAGATTGCCCTGCCCACGACCGCCGCTTCAGCGCCGATTTCAGCGAGCCGTTCCAAGTGCGCCACGCTCGCAATTCCGCCCGCCGCGATAAGCCGAATATCGCCCTGACCGACGAGCGCGCTGACGCCATCGAAGTTCGGCTCGGTCAGCGTGCCGTCGCGCGAAATGTCGGTGTACAGGAAGCGCAAGACACCCAGCGCCGCCATATCAGCGACTAGATCAGTGGCGAGCGCGCCGCTGCCCTTTGTCCATCCACGGAGCGCGACCAGTCCGTCCTTAGCGTCCACGCTAACGATGACGCTTTCCGCACAGAATTCGCTGAGCAGACTGCGGATGAGTTCAGTATCTTCGACTGCTGCCGTGCCTAGCATAACGCGGCTGACACCGGCATCAATCGCGCCGCGCGCCGCGTCCCTGTCGCGTATGCCGCCTCCGAGATGCAGCGGCACATCGACGGCTGTGGCGATGCGTTCAACTGTGTTCAAGTTCACCGGCATGCCGTCGCGCGCGCCGTCGAGATCGACGATGTGCAGCCTGCTCGCGCCCATATCAACCCAGCGCAGCGCGGTATCGAGCGGGTCATCCGAATAAACGGTTTCGCGCGCGTAGTCGCCTTGATACAGGCGCACGCACTTCCCGCCGCGAAGGTCTATCGCCGGTATCACTTCCATGCAGTCATCCTTGAAATCAGCATTGCAGTCATTCTAAATCGGCTTTACTCGCAACCACTCGTGGGCGTTGGCACGCCACGGCTCTTCTCGACCAGTGTCAGGAAATTGCGGTAAAGTTGCAGGCCTACGGCGCCGCTCTTTTCCGGGTGGAATTGCACTGCTGCCACGTTGTCCCACGCGACCGCGCTGCAGAAGTCGATGCCGTAGTTCGTTATGCCGGCCACTACGGCTCTGTTTACCGGGTCGGCGTAGTAGCTGTGCACGAAGTAGAAATAGGAGCCAGGTGGTATGCCGTCAAATACCGGATGGTCGAGAGACAGGGAAACGCTGTTCCAGCCCATGTGCGGTATCTTCAAGCCGACCTGCTCGGTCTTGTCAGGCGGCAGGCGCTTTGTGCTGCCATTCAGTATGGCTAAGCACGCTTCGTCGCCCTCTTCTGACGATTCGAGCAGCAGTTGCAGTCCGAGGCACACACCGAGAAACGGCTTGCCGCTGTCTATAGACTGCCGTATGACATCGTACAACCCGCGCTCGCGAATGCTGCGCATGGATGCATCGCATGCCCCTTGCCCGGGGAATACAACACCGTCCGCGGCGGCTATGGCAGCGGCGTCAGCGGTGATTTGCGCGTTAGCTCCGCACTCCTCCAACGCCTTCTGCACGCTGCGAAGATTGCCGGCCTGGTAGTCGATTATCGCGATATTCGAGCGCATTTATTCATAGTCCGATTATTCAGTTCCGTCTTTGCGCCTCTTGGAGTTTGCTCTGCGCTTTATTCGTCTAGGCGTGTGCCGGTTACAATGTCCATTGGCAACGCGCGGTCTTCGTAGCGCGCCAGCATGAATAGCAAGTCTGCGAGGCGGTTTGCATAGCGAAGCAGTTCCGGATTCGGCAATAGCTCATCCTGATGCAAGCCCACAATGCTGCGCTCGGCAGCCCTTAGTGCGCTACGAGCCAAGTCGAGCGCGCCGGACGCCGCACTCGCGCCGGGGATGATGAACTTTGGCGGCAGTTCGACCTGCGCGCTAAGCTCGTCTATCAGCGTCTCAAGAGCGTCCACGTTCTCCGCGCTTATGGCGTGAAAGTTCGTCTTGTAGTGATCGTAGTTGTCCACATCGGTGGCAAGTTCGCCGCTGAGCGTGAACATCTCGCGCTGCACCTGGAGCAGGATTTCCTTCACGCGAGAGTCTTGCGACAGCGCACGCGCCAGTCCCATCGCGGATGTGGCGAAATCTGCCTCGCCGTATGCCACGCAGCGCGGGTCGTTCTTCGGCACACGACCGCCGAACAGCAAGCCCGTCTCGCCCGCGTCGCCCGACTTAGTGTAAATCTTCATCGTCATGTTCGCGTCTCCTATTCGTGAACGCCGACACTAACGCATTATATCAGCAATCTGATTGCGCTAACATAAAAAGAGCCGAACGCCCGGCGAGAAAATCACCGGATGCCCGACCTTTTTGCCTGAACTGCCAGCGCGTCACGCCAGTATTCTTTATGCATCAACCCGACGGCTGGCGTCACCGTCTATGCGTTACGCGCCTTTAATTTCTAAGCGTCGCGCCTTCACCGCCTCGACCTTTGGGAATGTCAGCGTCAGCACTCCGTGCCTGTATTCCGTCTCCGCCTTGCCCACATCGAGAGTGTTCGGAAGGCGCAACGCGCGGTATAGCTTGCCGACGCGCCGCTCGCGGATGATGTACGAGTCATCGCCGTTCTGCGGCGTCTCCGCGCTGATGGTCAGGACACCGTCCTCGATGGTAACGTCGATGTCCTCCGGCGCGACACCAGGAACAGTCGCCCGCAGCACCACGTCGTCGCCGTCCTGAGTGAGGTCAACGGGGATAGCCCAGCGCCGCTCGAAGTGCCCGTCGCCATCGCCCTGCCAAGCGCGACTGATAACCTCATCCAACTTCTTGAACTCCCTGAATGGGTCGATTCTCTGCAAGACCATTTGCATCTTCCTCCTTGCTGTGACTGTTAGATATGAGTCAAGTCAACTCATACCTTTACTCTGTGTTCATTATAAGTAAAGTGATATAGTATGCCAATTACCTTACATCAATTGTTGCAAGTTTTAATTGATAATCATTGCAGTTATGTTAATATACATACAACGCATTCAGGAACGATGAGGACATTCATATGGCAACCGACTACTATAATGTGCTTGGCGTATCCCGCGGCGCGGACGAGAAGGAGATTCGCTCTGCCTTCAGGAAGCTTGCGCGAAAATACCACCCGGACCTGAACCCCGGCGACGAAGTGGCGGAGCGCAAGTTCAAGGAGATTAACGAAGCGAACGAAGTGCTGTCCGACGCGGACAAGCGATCCAAATACGACAAGTACGGCGACAGTTGGATGCACGCAGACCGCATAGAATCGCAGACCGGCGGTTCGCCCTTCGGCGGCGGATTCGGTCAAGGCACGCGCGTTGAGTACGGCTTCGGCGACTTGGGCGATCTCGACGACTTGCTGGACGGTTTTGGCTACCGCACGCGCACGAACGCGCGCCGTCGTAGCCGCCCCGGTCGCGCAAATCACCACGATGTGCCGGTTACCATCACGCTGGAAGAGGCGTTCTCCGGCACGAAGCGCATGGTCAATGTGCCCGCTAAGGACGGCAGAATGCGGCGCATCGAAGTCAGCATACCGGTGGCAGTGGACAACGGCTCGCGCGTGCACATCTCGCTGGATGACGGCATTCAGGTCTTTCTGGTGGTCAGCGTCGCATCGCATCACAAGTTCAAGCGCGATGGTGACAACCTGTACGCCGACCTGTCTTTGCCGTTCGAGGACGCAGTGCTCGGCGGCGAGGCGGAGTTCACTTCTTTGAAGGGCAAACTGGTGCTGAAAGTGCCACCCGGCAGCGCGGACGGCAGGCGCATTCGAATACAGCGGCATGGCATGCCGGCGCGCAATACGCCATCCGCGAACGGCGATTTGTATGTGACGGTAAAACCCCAGTTGCCCGTATCGCTTGGGGCAGACGAGAAGCAGGCGCTCGAAGAGTATCGCCGCCTGCGCATAGCCAACGGCGAGCGCGGTTAGCATGGCGCGCTTGGCAGACTTCCGAAGAATAGCGGACACACACAGAAAGGCAGACGCGATGCAGCAGGACGAACTAACATTGCGACACGACGAGCCAGTATTCATCATCAGCGTGGCGGCGCGAATGCTAGGCGTGCAGACGCAGACGCTGCGCTACTACGAGCGAATCGGGCTTATCGAACCGGCACGCACAGGCGGCAACCAGCGCGTCTTCTCACGCGCGGACATCGAACGAGTGCGCCGCATTCGCGGATTCATGGACGATCTAGGCGTCAACCTTGCCGGAGTAGAGGTCATACTGCGCTTGCTTGACAGGCTGAACGATTCCGAAGCGGAAGTATCTCGCCTCAGCGAGGAGAACACGCAGTTGCGTGATAGGCTGACGCAGCGGCGGGGCTAGAAGACAGCGAACAATATACTCAGTCTCTCAAATCGATTTTGGACCCTTCACTTCGTTCAGGGGGACAACCGAAAGGCCCTGCGAAGCAGCCGCCAAGTTGAAGGCGCTACCTGCCGATGATATAATCGTACAATGCTGAAATTATAGGCAGGCACAATACCCAACCTATAAGAATCACACCTATCACCATCACTTCCCGGCGTGGAAAACAGAGCGCACGATGCGCAAGTCTCACAGTTTGGAGGAACACCCGCAGATGGCTACGCAGACGAAAGAACGAACCCAAGTCCTGACACCGTATCAGGTGCAGCGCTATAGCAGGCATATCATAATGCCGCAGGTGGGCAGCGTTGGACAGCGCAAGATGCTCAACTCCAAAGTCCTAATAGTCGGCGCGGGCGGGCTTGGCTCTCCCATTTCGATTTACCTCACGCTTGCGGGCGTAGGCACCATCGGCATCGTGGAGTTCGATACTGTCGATGTGACCAACCTCCAGCGGCAGATTTTGCACCAGAACGATGACATCGGCAGGCCCAAGGCAGTGTCCGCCATGGAGACGCTGAAGGCGTACAACCCCGATGTCAATGTACAGATTCACGAAGAGCCGATTACATCGGAGAACGCCTTCGACATCATCCCGGAGTACGACATCATCATCAACGGCGCGGACAACTTCCCCGCCCGCTACCTCGTCAACGACGCGGCGTACCTCAGCGGCAAGCCCCTTGTGGACGGCAGCATATTGCTGTTCGACGGGCAGGCGACTACTTACGTTCCGGGTCAGGGCTGCTACCGCTGCCTGTTCCCTACGCCACCGCCGCCGGGCGAAGTACCGAGCTGCGCGGAAGCGGGCGTTCTGGGAATGCTCCCAGGGCTAGTCGGCAGCATTCAGGCTGCTGAGACGGCGAAGCTCATCCTAGGCGTGGGCGAGAACCTTACGGGCAGACTGCTGCTCATCGACGCGCTCGACATGTCTTTCCGTACAGTGAAGATTCGGCGCAATCCGAATTGCCCGCTATGCGGCGACAATCCGACCATCGACGACCTTATAGACTACGAGGCGTTCTGCGGTGTGCCGGTGTTGACGGCGGGGTAGGTCAAGTCATAAGTAGCGCGGCGATTCACCAGCAAGAAAGCGTAAGATAGCAGCCTGAAGTGGATTTTGAGTAGATCCGTTTCAGGCTGCTCTATGTTTGGAGTTTTGCGAGAACAGCAGTGATTGAGCCGCGTCGCTAGATAGGCGACACCAATTGCGACAGGCTTAGATTCAGGCGGATACGCTCTCCTGCACTGTCCGCAAGAATGGGCCCGCAGGCTTGGCTACACTTCGCGCAATTCCACGACGCCGGCGCTGCCTAGGGCAGTTGGGTCATCATCGTCGGGGCCCGTAGGTGGGCCGATGCGGCGCTTGCCATTCCATTCTTCGATCGCTATTTTGACTAGCGTGGTAACGCCAAGGTCGGCAGGCGGCGGAGTGTTGTAGTCGGTGCCTACCATGCGACCCGAGAAGTATCGCTGCACCATCGCGTTGAATAGATCGAATTTCTCGGCTTCGCCGGTAACCTCGCGTCCTGTGCCAAAGAGCACCACGCTGCGGTAGTTCATCGAGTGATTCATAGCTTTGCGCGAATAGACCAGCCCGTCGGTCAGCGTAACCGTAACGCACACCGGTGTGCCGCTCGCCAGTACCTTCATCGCGCGGCTGCGTATCGAGCCGTGCAGGTAGATGGACTCCGGCGATTCCTTGTCGTAGTGGTAAGACAGCGGTATGACATACGGCATCCCGTCGTCCACGAAGCCAACATGCGCCACGACACCCTGCGCGAGTATGTCCGCGGACTGCTCCGGCACGGCGCGCTCAGGATGATTGCGTATCCTAGTTCGTTCTGTCTGCAGCACGGCTGCCCTCCAAATGCGACGAAGCCCCGACATTCTTTAGATGCGGGGCTTCGGCTTATGTCAGTGTGTGTAGCTCGTTCTGTCCCCTTCCTAGTCTTTCACCCAGCGAAGGGATGGACATAGAAGGAGGATTACCGACTACAACCGATTATGCCACAGGCTGCTGCACGGCGTCCGCGAGCTTGGCGTGGGCGTTTCGAAGCAGTAGGTCGGTCTCCTCCCAGCCGATGCAGGCGTCCGTTATGGACACGCCGTATTCCAACTCGTCCAGCAGGCGGCCGTTAAGGCTCTGGTTGCCGGGATTAAGGTGGCTTTCCAGCATGCAGCCGATGATGTCCATGTTGCCAGCCACGCGCTGCTCAATGATAGAGTACAGCGCCACGTTCTGCTTACGGTGGTCTTTATTGGAATTGCCATGGCTGCAGTCCACCATTACCTGCGAAGGCACGCCAGCCTTGTTCAGCAACTCTTGCGCCGTGGCGATAGACTCTGCGTCGTAGTTGGTGCCGTTTCTGCCGCCGCGCATCACCAAGTGGCCGTATTCGTTGCCGTTGGTGTTTACGATGCAGGTCTGCCCGAAGTGGTCTATGCCGAGGAATGCATGCTCGGACTGCGCGGAAACCATCGCGTCCACGGCAATCTGCGCGTCGCCGTCAGTGCCGTTCTTGAAGCCGACTGGCATGCTCAAGCCGCTCGCCATCTGGCGGTGCGTCTGGCTCTCGGTCGTGCGCGCGCCTATCGCCGCCCATGAAACCAGCCCGGCGAGATACTGCGGCACGATGGGGTCGAGGAACTCGGTCGCGGTGTACAAGCCCATCTCGTTTATCTTCAGCAGCAGCCGTCGCGCGCGTCGCAGCCCTCCGCTTATGTCGAAGGTATCGTTCAAATCCGGGTCGTAAATCAAGCCCTTCCAGCCGACCGTGGTTCGCGGCTTCTCGAAGTAAACGCGCATCACGAACAGGATGCGGTCGCTCAGTTCGTCCTGCAGCACCTTGAGCCGCCCTGCGTATTCTAGCGCCGCGTTTTCGTCATGTACCGAGCATGGGCCGATGATGACCATGAAGCGCGGGTCATCGCCGCGCAGCACTGCCTGGATCTGCCTTCTGCCTTCGAGTACATTGGCTTCCACATCCGGAGTCAGCGGAAGTTCTTCGACAAGCCCAACCGGGCTGATTAGGGGTTCGGTACTAGCCACGTTAACATCCCTCGCTGGTGATGGTTGCATCTGGATTCCTCTCTTTTCTCATCGAGGCAAATCGCCTCATCTAACTAAAATCGCTCGCGTTGTTGATTCGTTTTTCGCCTGTTGCTTGCCATGTGATTTTGCCTTCGACCTGCAAACAAAAACCCCAGTCCGCTGTCGGCTGGGGTTCGAGTGTACTGGGTATCTACCGCTCTGCGTCCGGATAATTCAGGACGCGCAACCTTTGCCGACCGTATTGGCGTCGGTAAAGTAATAATAAGCGTAGGTCCAGCGGGTGTTTGCGTTAATCATCGTGATGAGTATCACATACAGACGATATTCGTGTCAACACTTTAATCAGAATTTAACATTACAATTCGCGCGCGTGATAGTAGGTCTCCGACTACTCCACAATCCGGCTCTTCAGCACGGATTCGTCCAACTCAATGCCAAGCCCCGGTCCCGTAGGAGGAATAATAGCGCCGTTCTCAAAGACTATCGGCTCTTTGAAGATAATCTTGTGCAATGGGCCCTGGTTCGCCTCTTGTATCAGGAAGTTGGGCGAGCAGGTGTCGATTTGCACAGCGGCAGCGGCGGCGATTGGACCGCAGTACATGTGCGGCGCGATCATCGCATAGTGCGCTTCGGCTATCGCGGCGATCTTCTTCGCTTCCAAGATACCTCCGCACTGCCCGACGTCCAGCTGGATTATCTGCGCCGCCTTCTTTTCGATGAGCTGCGAGAATTCGTACTTGGTGACGAGTCGTTCACCGCTTGCGATGGGGATGCTGGTGTGCGCGGAGACGCGAGCCATCTCATCGATGTTCTCCGGCGGCACCGGCTCCTCGAACCAGAACGGATGAAACGGCTCAAGAATTTTCGCCACGCGGATGGCGCTGTAAGTGGTCAGTTGCCCGTGCGTGCCGATGCCCACTTCCAGTTTGTTGCCCACGGCATCGCGTATGCTTTCAAATATCTTCGCCGCGTGTTCGATTTCCGGCAGAGATATGTCGCGCGGGATGGGGTATGTCGGCATGAACGGGTCGATTTTGCACGCGGAGTTGCCCTCTTCTAGCAACTGCGCCGCCACCTCGCCCGCCGCCTCCGGGTTGTCCTTGAACGAACCTCCGGGCATGTAGGCATAAGCGCGCAGTGTGTCGTGGTATTTGCCGCCGAGAAGATTGTAGATGGGTTGCCCCGCCGCCTTGCCCGCGATGTCCCACAACGCCATGTCGATCGCGGAAAGCACGGGCGTGGCGTGCAGGCTTGGGTGGCGATAATCGTGCCGCGAGGCGTACATCCTGTCCCAAATCTTCTCAATGTTGAACGCGCTTTCGCCAATGACATACTGCCGCACCATCTCTTCGATGAGGCTAATCTGCGATTTCAGGTCGCCCAGCCTGCGAGAGTATGTGCTGCCCGTAATGCGCTCGCCCAAGCCTGTGATGCCCTCGTCCGTCATCAGCTCAAGCCAGAGCAGATACCGCCCGCCGATGTAGGGCGGCTCGTTTTCGACGACTAGGGTGCGGAAGTCTGTTACTTTCACGTGGGTGCTCCTGTTAGGTTCTATGCTTTAGGGTAAGATGTACGCTGCTATGCGTGCACTATGTCGTAAAGGTGATGTCCACACTGCCGCCGTTCTCGTCAATCAAGCGAGACAGAAACGCTACAACCGCAGGCGGCATTTCATCCGCTTCCTCCGCAAGTACGAAATCATCGTAGTATGCGATATGGTCGTCGCTCCGGTAATTCGGTATGTCGTTCAAGAGGAACTCTTTGATTTCCTCAGCCTTGTCAGCATCGAACGAATCGAAGCGCACGCAGCGGCCGGTGGCAGTGTAGAACCTTACGCCCATTGTAATTCACCTTCCTGCTTTTGCAACTAGGCTGATGCTAATGCAGAAATGTAGCGGTGCCAAGTGCTTATGGGCAATCCCGCCCGGCATATAGACACTCATTTCAAGGGTGAATGGACGCTTGCGCCAGGAAGAACGGGCCGTTCATAGGATGCCGCAGCACCGATACTTGGATGATTTCTTTCAATGACTTATCAATCTCGTCGAGCGCCTGCGCCAAATGATTGTATGCGTCGCAGCTCTTTATTGCATCAGGTGGTTGATCCCAAGTGTATTGGTTCGTTAAATCAGGATCAGTCAGTTGTGGTTCGTGGACCAGCATTGTCAAAGTATTCGCCGCAATCATCGGGAATCTGGTATCAGACAGAAGATTGGCGCGTGGGTCAACTTGAGCCATTACCCTAAAGCGGAGAGAGATAGACGATCCTTCGACCCTTCTGGTTCGCGCGAAGTGGACTTGCTGAATATCCAATCGCTGTGAGATTTCCGACGCATCTGTTTCATCTGTCGCGGATTCTATCGCGACCTGATTGAACGCATCCGCAAGCACTTCACCGATAGGTATGGTCTCAAAGAACGCTCCGCTCACCAGCACGGTCTTTGCCAACGGCGATGATATGGTCAGCCTAATACCCCTCACAAGGTAGTACACATCTCTTTCGGGGATAGAATCCAAGTCTTCGCCGGCTTCCAATAACTGAGTTTGCATGTTGTTCGGCAATGAGGAGACAGCCTTTGTAGCACTAGGTAGAGTGGAGTTGAAGGACGATATTTGGTAGCTCCTCGCATCCTTGAGTTCGATGAACTCCCCACCTGACAATAAACCGTCGCGGTTGGTCTTCAATACGAAATCAGGAAACCCCGATCGGGATTCTGCCGCAATCATGTTTCTGGGAAACGCGAAGTCCTCAAGCTTGTTGTCTTGAACAAAGTAGCCTCTGCGTTCCATAAGGCGAGCGAAGAAGTGATAGACAGACGAAGTTGGCATGGCGTTCACTCAACTAGCACCGGCACGGAGTCGTTCAGCAACGCCGATGCCGTCCCGTTGGCAGAGTGTCCGGCTTGGCTGACCGGCCATATCTCGCTCAACGAAGGAGTGTGTATGTAGTCACTGCGGTAATGTAGGACCGAGTCTGCATCGCGAGCGTCTCGCAGACGCGCTTCGATGTAGTCGTAGTTCACCACATCTTTCTCGACGCCAACGCCGACGCGCGACAACTGCGACGCGACGACCAGCGTCGTTCCCGTGCCCGCGAATGGGTCAAAGACGCAATCCCCCGGGTTCGTGGAGGACAGTATTATTCGAAGCAGCAAGGCGATGGGCGACTGCTGCTTGTGAACACGCTCGCCATCTTCGTGGCGCAATGCTTCGTCGCCAGCGTAGTAGCCGGAGGTCAACTCTCGGATGTCGTCCCATACATCTGTGACGAACATGCCCTTTTCGCGCGGCTTGTACCCGTTAGGCACAGGCGGGTCTATCCGCAATCGGTTGAACACCCTTGCGCGCCGTCCTTTCGTAGCAAAGGCGATGACTTGGTACGCCTTGCCGTATCGAACTTGGCTTGGGACGGCAGATGTTTTCTTGCGCCACACAATCAGATTCTGGAAGTGCCAGCCTGATTCGCGCAGTACTCGCAGCACATTCTCGGCGTTCTTTTCGCGCTGCATGAAATACATCGCCGCGCCTTGAGACGAATGGTCGAGCGTGAGCTTGCATACATCCCGCATCCAGTCCCAGTACTCGCCATCGTCCAACTGGTCGTCATGCCTTCGATATTCCTTGCCTTGATTGAACGGCGGGTCGAGGAATGTGAAATCGAACGGAGGCACCTCTTTGGCGGCGTGCGCCAAAAAGCGCGTGCAGTCTTCAAGAAATACTGGATTCTGCAATTGTTTCCTCGCCTCGCCTGTTGTATTGTCACAGCGAATGATATAGAACATTTAAGCGCACGTCAAGCGTGTTCAGGTTGCATTATTCTTGATAAGTGTGATTATCGAATCGTCATCCCCGCTTTTGTAGGAATCCTGTAGAGCAGAGGTATTAGGGGCTTCTCGCTCACAGTCCACATCCAGAGAGTCCACATCCAAAGAGAAAGGAGCAATGCCTGATGCGCCTACTGACAGACACTGAGCGGACAATCGCTCATCGCATCGGCGCGCTGCCGCGACACACGCTTGAGAAACTGGCAGCGCAGCCCATCGAAGTGAATCTCAAGACAATCAATTTCGACCACGTTCCGGGCTGCAAGGACATAGCTGCCTTGTGGCTAGAAGACGAAACAGTCTACCTCGACTGCCGCATCCCGGCCAAAGAGGTGATGGGAACGCTGCTCCACGAACTGGCGCACTCGCTCGCATGGCGCGAAGGCTACGCGGGACACTGCCCCGAATGGCTGAGGATATGCCGACAGATCGGGGGCAACCCTGGCAAAATAAAGCTCGGAAAGCGCCGCGCCATGCAAGACTACTTGTCCGTCTCGCTATCCATAAGACACGACGGAGACGACCTTTTAGTGACGACAACCAATCACAGGCTATTGATACCTGCGCCGTAAAGACACTTCGCAGCACTCGCAGCACATTTTCGGTGTTCTGTTCACCAATTTGAAGATGTGAAGTTTGAAGGGCGGACTTACAAGCCTGTACCTACGATGAAAATTACTGGCGGCAAAACCTTCAACCCCGATGCTCTCCGCCCAGCGCAGAAGCGATTTTGGAATACTCTGAATCAGAAAGAATCGCAGAACGGATTCGTCATACGAATGGGATAATAGTCAGAGTTGTGCATTCGCGCATTGCTCTACGAACCGCTGCGCCATCCCGGGGCGGCTGCCCATGTGAATGTGTATGTACGAAGCCGCAAGAATGCCCGCACGGAAGCCTTCGATACGACCATCTTGGCTGCGGACGGCGTATGCCGCGTGCTCGGCGGACGATGGGCTGTCGGCTACGGACCAGTGGAATTCGTGCCCTCGCGCGGTCTCGCCTTTTGCCAGCAGCGCGCCTTCGGACAGCGCCTCTACCTCGCGGTAGCCGAGCGTCAGGCGTCCCTTGCTCATCGATGAACGCGCCTGTATCAGGCCGACCATCTCGTGCGCCACGCCGTCGAAGTCGGTCAACGCCTTACCCAAGTACATCAGCCCACCGCACTCGGCGTATATCGCGCGTCCCTGTGCATGCGCCTCGCGTATCGACCGCTTCATGCGCTCGTTTGCGGCAAGTTCGCGCGCGAATATCTCGGGGAATCCGCCGCCGATGTACACGCCGCCTACGCCATCGGGCAGTGCCGCGTCCGACAGAGGGCTGAATGGCACGAGTTCCGCGCCCCACGCTTCTAGCATGTCGAGCGAGTCCTGATAATAGAAGTTGAAAGCCTTGTCCTGCGCCACGCCAATGCGTGCCTTGCGCGGCTGCGGCTCTGAAGGAAAGAAGCTTGGCGAGACTCGCGGCGTATCCGCCTGTTTTGCGATTTCAAGCAGACGGTCGAGGTCTATCGTGCTCTCGATTTGCGCCGTGAGTTCGTCGAACCACTTCTCCACGACCACGCCTTCGACTGTGGGTATCAACCCGAGATGGCGCTCCGGCACGCGCAAGTCTTCGCGGCGAGGCATGTAGCCCAGCACGGGCAGCCCTGTGGCGTCCTCGATGGGCGGTTTGCAAAACTCTAGGTGGCGCGGACTGCCCAAGCCGTTGAGGACGACGCCCGCGATGTTCACCGACGGGTCGAATTGCTGAAATCCGAGCACTTCCGCCGCGATGCTGCGTGCCACTCGCGCCGCGTTCGCAATCAGGATGATAGGCGCGCGCAGCAGCTTAGCGACTTCCGCCGTAGAGCCTTGTTCCGTCAGGTTGGCATGCCCGTCGTACAAGCCCATCACGCCTTCGACGACGGCGACTTCGGCGGACTGCGCTGCCCTGCCGTACAGTTCCAGCGCGGTCTGATGGGACAGCATCCAAGTGTCGATGTTGCGGCTTGGCACGCCACACGCCATCAGGTGATAGGACGGATCGATGTAATCAGGACCGCACTTGAACGGCTGAACGCGCAGCCCTCGCCTCGCGAGCGCGCCCATAATACCGGTGGCGATGGTTGTTTTGCCCACACCGCTGCGAGTGCCAGCCAGCACGATTGCCGGTGTCGCGGCGCGCGCCATGCTACTTTACGCTCGTGGGGACGACGTATCCGCGCGGCGTAACCATGCGCCCGCCGTGAATGTATGTCGTGGAGTTGCCGATGACCAGTATGGTGAACATATCAATGCGCTCAAAGTGCTGTTCGAGTTCGCCGAGCGTGGTCAAGAATTGCTGCTGGTCGGGGCGGCATGCGTTGCGCACGACGCCGACCGGCGTGTCCGCACTACGATGCTTAAGCACCAGGCTGCGTGCATCGACAATCTGCTTGCGCCGCCGCTTGCTGCGCGGGTTGTACAGCGCAATCACGAAATCGCCGTATGCCGCCGCGTCCAGCCGCTTGCGAATGGTTTGCCACGGCGTCATTAGGTCGCTCAGGCTGATGGCGCAGAAGTCTTGCATCAGTGGCGCGCCCAACACGGACGCCGCCGCTTGCGCCGCGGAGACTGCCGGCACGACCTCGACTTGCGGGTTCTCGCCATCCCAGCCATTGGCGGCGAGATGCTCGAACACGGGACCTGCCATGCCGTACACGCCGATATCGCCGGACGATATGACGGCGACCGTGCTGCCCGCGCTCGCGAGTTCTACGGCTTTGGCGGCGCGCTCCATCTCCTTGCCCAGCGGCATCGACACAACACGCTTATCGCCCACCAGATCGCGGATCTGCGCGAGATAGCCGTCGTAGCCGACGATGGCATTGCAGCCTCCCAAGGCGTCAAGGGCGGCGGTCGTCAGCAGTGCTCGGTCGCCCGGACCCAGCCCAACGAGGTATATTCGCGCGGAGTTCATAGGCGTGCCGCCTTGAGACGCGGTGTTCGCGACATCGTCCGCACCTGAGTCCGTGTTCGTGTGTCGGTAATTATGTAAATTGTGCGCATGTATATTACGCCGTCCGTGGTGCTAATCATCGTCAATATCGCCGGATTTGTAAGCGGCAGTACGCGCGTCCAATTCGGTTTGCGTTACCAACCCGTAGTCGAGCAGCAGGCTTTCTAACGAGTTAAGCCAGCGTTCGTAGTACACAGTCCCTTCTGTGTCCGACGGCGCTGCGGCAATCTCGTCCGCTAAACGCTGCTGGAAGTCAACCCAGTCGTATGCGCCGCCTTCGTTGAGCGCGACCGCGATGCCGAAGGCGCGGCGAAGAGAGGCGCGCCGTTGCTGCGTGGCAGCGCTAAGTCGCCTTGCATGTTTGTGACTTGGGATTGGGTCTCGCTGGTCATGTTATCTTGCGGTCTTGGGCGTTGTTTGAGTGCTGGTTTGCTTCCCATACTAGCCTTCCTAGCCCTACCTATGAGGGAGAAGGGGCGCTGGAGTGGCGATTGCTATCAGTGCTCTACACTGCAAAGTCGGGTGATTTGGCTTTGGCTACGCCTATCATGCTGTCGCGCGTTACCAGCGGCACGAGTTCTTCTTCGGATAAGCCGTCCGTGCCATCGGGGCGTTCGGGCAGCACCATGTAGCGGATGTCTGAATTGCTGTCCCACACTCGCACTGCCACCGAGTCGCCAAGTGTTAGACCGAATTCGCGCAGCACGGCGCGCGGCTCGATGACGACTCGCGCGCGGTAAGCGTCCGATTTGTACCAGCGCGGCGGCAAGCCCAGCACGGGCCACGGGTAGCACGAGCAGAGTGTGCAGACCACAACGTTGTGAACTTCGGGCGTGTTCTCCAGCGCGACAATTTCTGCGCCCTGCGCGCCGAAGAAGCCCATCTCGCCGACTGCCGATGTGCCATCCGACAGCAGACGCGCCTTGAACTCGGCATCCGTCCACGCGCGCGCTACGACCTTCGCTCCGTTCAGCGGACCTATGTCTTGCTCATACGCTTGTACACGGGCGTCGATGGCGTCGGTGGAAATCAGCCCTTTTTCGACGAGCAACGACTCGATTGCTTTCGTGCGCAGCGCGGCGTAAGACTGGGGTTTGGAATGGCGCTCGCCGCTGTGATTTCCGCTCATTGCTTTGCTCCGTATTGCCAATTTGAGATGTGCAATTACTCCCCCATCCTAACCTCTCCCCTGTCAGCCCTTTATGGGGAAGAACAATATGAACGTTGAGAATGACAATCTCTGCAACTATTCTGCAGCTTCCATCCACGATTCCCACATGTCAATGTACAAGCGTTGGTTCGGCTCTGCGTTGGCGCCCCACAGTTCGACCGCATCGAACGACACACTGTACACATGCTGCGGGCTGCGGTCAGATATCGTTGGTTCGTCTTGAAAACCTTGCGCACCGTACACGCGCTCAACGATGCCACGCTTGCCTCGCACATATCGCGGCAGGCGCGTGTGTCCGACGGGATGAATGTTTCGCACAACGACGGCGTCACTTATCGCAAAGCTCGGCAGCGATGCAGCTTGCTCTTCGATCGGCTGTGGTGCGTAGATTCGCTGCCGGACGCGCTCGGCGAGGGCGGGATTGTCTCGGCGCGACGGGACGGCGGACGGGGTGGCGGCGAAATCGCGCGTCTTGGCGTCCAGCTCGTCGGCGGTCAGCAAGCCCTTGCTGATGAGCGCCGCTTCCAGTGCAAGCATCCAGCGCTCGTAGTAGCTCGCCGCGAGATACTGCGCCGGCGGGATGTTCTCGATGTAGTGGCGCGAGCCGTACGGCCCATACACATCACGCTCCTCGCGGATGCCGGTTACGATGCCATATACGCGCCCTTCCCATTCGTCGTGAAACACAGGCTCGTCCGCCTCGATGTCGATGGGACCGAAGCCGTGCATACCGCCCATGTCGTGAACACCGTTCATAGTGGTCTGTCCTTTTGACTATGCGATGGCTGCTATGGCGCTTACCAATCTAAGGCGTTGCTCAAGCAGTCAAAGTATATCTTGCAATTCACAATCGAAGTATATTTGCGTGGGGCTAAATCGTCAAAGGGTTAGGGGACGTATGCGCTTCTTGCCCATCCTAGACTTCACCCAACAAAGGGGGGATTGGCATCAAGGAACGAAGATTACTTCTGTTCCATCTCCGCCGGCGCTCTTTTGGGCGGCGGGGTGAACAGAGCTAGCAGGGCGGAGCTGGACATTAGGGCTACGCCAACCCACCAGACTGTGTTGTATGTGCCGGTGGCGTCATATACATAGCCGGCGATTGGCGCACCGGCAGCGCCTAGTATCAGGTTAATCGGCATTGAGAAGCCGCGAATTGCGCCCACATGCTCGCGGCCGAAGTAGTCTGCCCAGATGAAATTTTGCAGGAACATCATTCCACCGATTCCAAGCCCGAATATCGCCATTGAGCTGAACATCGTAACATCGTCTGCGGCGAGAATCGTCATCACGCTCGCTATCGCCAAGAACGCGAAGCCGAGCGTGCCCAGAATGCGCACGGGAATGCGGCTGACAAGTATGCCGAATGTAAACGATGCCGCACCGGCGCATACCGCGTCGAACGATGTTGCCAGCGCGATGAGCGTCGTGTCGAAGCCCCTATCGGCGAAGTCGGGGATGCGGTGCAGCGCAACCGTGCTGGTTGCGAGCGACACCATGCTGAACATCGCAACCAGACTCCAGAACACCGGCGAGCGCATCGCTTCTCTCACTGTCCACGACACCTCATCTGCCGATTCCCCGGAGTTCAACTTATTTTCGTCCTCCTCATTTGGACCATGCATTGAATCGCCGTCCGGCAGCAAGCCCAAGTCTTCCGGCTGCCGCCTGACGAATATCGCGGCGAGCGGCGCTATCACGCTGGCGCCGATTATCGCCAGCATAAGCCACGCACGCTCCCATCCCCACATGTCGATAAAGGTCTGCGTCAGCGGCACGAACACCATCGCGCCGACGGGAATGCCCAGCGCCATGAAGGAAATCGCGCGTCCGCGATTGCGCACGAACCACTTCAGCACCGGCACGGATGTTACGAGCGCGCCGGGCCCGCTCATGCCGACGAGCCCCATAAATGTGAACATCGCCACCATGAACAGCGCGGCGACAGTGTCGCTTGCGAATGCCATGCCGAACGACGATCCTACGCCAACGATAGCGGATACGGCTTCGTGCATAAAGGACAGTCCAATCATCGCGCCTGCGGTAACGATGGCGGCGACGGGCAGCATCACCCGCGAGCCGTAGCGGTCTATCAGGATGCCAACGGCCGGGCTCGTCAGCGCGCTTGCAATCTGCCTGACCGTCTGCGCCCAGCCGAACCACGCGCGCCCGATGCCAAGCGAATCACCCATCGGCTTGATGAACAGCCCGAAGTTGAGCGACCCCATCGCCATACTGACCGCCCCCGCAGTCGCCATAACGAACACGATGACCCATCCGTAGTACATACCATCCTTCTTTGCGCGTAGTTCGGGCAAGGTCTTCGGCATATCATTCCTTTGGATTCAGGCCGTTGGTTTCGGGCAGATTTGGCAGCGCGATGTGCGACTATGTATCGCACTATTCTACATACAATCGCGCGGCGGTGTTAGCGCATATTTCGGTGTGTAGTATGCGCGTAGTTTGATACACCCATCTCCCACACGCCACGGCAATTGACTAGTCATGATAAACTCGTACACATCACGACATTATTCAATAATGAGCGTTTCCGGATAAGTCGCAATAATCCGCGAATGGTTGCAGAGAGGGATATATTGAGAGCTTCAGTAGAGTTCAGCCCGAGTTACGCAATGCTCAATGTGGAGCTTGACAGCGGGGAGTCCATCAAGGCGGAGACGGGCGCGATGGTGGCGCAGCAGGGCGTCAGCATGAGCACCGGCACGGGCGGAGGCGGCTTTTTCGGCGGCATATCCCGCATGGTCAGCGGCGAATCCTTCGCGCTGAACACCTTCACGGCAGAGCGAGACGGCGGCTGGGTCAGCCTCGCTCCCTCCACGCCCGGCGACATCCTCACATTCGACCTCAGCCCGGGACAGAACATATTCTTGCAGAGCGGCTCGTTCCTCGCGTGCAGCGAGAATGTGCAGACCGACTCGAAGTTTCAGGGGTTCAGGGGCTTCTTCAGCGGCGAGAGCATGTTCTTCCTAAGAGCGTACACCGAAGGCGGGACGGGAACGGTCTATTACAACGCTTACGGCGCAATCAAGAAGGTGCCCGTAACGCCCGGCGAGGAGCTTGTCGTGGATACGGGGCATCTGGTCGCGTTCACCGACGACGTGGAATACTCGATCGGCAAGGTCGGCGGCATACGCTCTCTGCTCACGAGCGGCGAAGGACTGGTCATGAAGTTCAATGGCAACGGTCATGTCTGGATTCAGACGCGCAACCTGGAATCTCTGGTGAGCAAGCTGCTGCCTTTCCTGCCGAAGAGCGAAAACTAGACGGCGCGCCCGATGCTGTCAGGAAGAAAAGCCCCCGGAATGACACCAACCATGCCGTTGTAGGGGCGACCGGTCGGTCGCCCCTACGGTGGGAATCCGCGAAGTCGTGCCTCTTACCTGCTAACCGTATGTGTCCCTGCTTCCATTGGATTGCCCGCCACATCCTGCAGCGGCCAGTTGGTCGCGGACGGGTCGTATTCCAGCGTTATCTCTCCGTCGTCCGGCACGGCTTCCGCCAGATGCAGCGTGATTTGCCGTACCTCTTTATTGGCGGGCAGAGTTACGCCTATGTGCTGCACGGCGGGACCGGGCGAACCGTCCACCTGCACGGTATAAGCATTATGGTCTCCGGGTGGATTGGAGGTATCCAGCGGTTCGGAGAATGTCAGAGTAATCGCATTGTCGCCTGTCAGCGTCGCCGATTCCAGCGTGGGCACGTTCAGGTCCAGGAAGAATTCATAAGGAACATACCCATTACGTCCATAATCGGGGTTCAATTCGAGAAAAGCCGTCCACTCAGCAGTGAACAGATGAGAGTTATGTTTGAGCTGTGCGGGAGTAAGCCGGGCTAATCTGCTTACGATGTTATGTTCCCATGTCCCGTCGTAGGCGCGGAAATACCGTCTGCTAGGATCCGTATTATAGTAGACGAATATCTGGTTCGTGTCGGTGGCAATTTCCTGGGTCGGCCTCATATACATAGAAATTCTCGGCGGATCGGGCATTCCAAACGTCAGGGTGCCGGTGAACCTGATGCCGTCTGCGGCCTCCGCAAGGTTGATAAAATTGTCCTCGCCTTCGATGTCCAAGATTGCCGCCCGCGGCGACTCGCAGAGCATCGAGTCGATGTCGCCCGTGTCTTCTATACCGGCAAGCCATGCTTCCGTGTCATCGTATCTCGGAACGCAAAGTCCTGTATTCTGGATTGCCAGCCTCTCCAGTTTGGACAGGTTAGCCATTTCGACCGGCAGAGGTCCGCTCAGGCCGGTGTCGTGCAGGGACAGCTTCGTGAGATTGCTCAGGCTGCCAAGCCCTGCAGGTACAGGACCGCTAATGTCCTCGTTCTTGGCGAGTCCCAAGACGCTGAGATTCTTAAGGTCCCACCATAAGGAGCCAGGTATTCTGCCCTCCAAGTTGTTCCTATTGAGCGCCAGGCGCGTAAGGTTACGTAGCGCGCGAAATTGGTGAGGAATCGTCCCGCTCAGGTGATTGCCGTCAAGCGCCAGCACCTCGATCCTGCCAAGATGGCTCAGATATGGCGGTATCTTCCCGACAAGGTTGTTATCTCGCAGTTCCAACCGGACGACTCTGCCGTCGGCATCGGTTGTTACGCCGTGCCACTCGCCAAGCGGCCTATCGCTCAGCCAGTTGTCGCTGCGCGTCCAACTCTTGCCTCCCGTGGCATTGTAGAATGCCGTCAAGGTGTCCCTGTCACAGAATAAACCGTCAGAGGCAAAGAAATCGTGGGTGAAGCCATAAGGTGGATGTGAAGGAAAGCAGCCCGACAATTGGTTACCGGAAAGCCCTAAATAAGTAAGATTGGGTAGATTGGCCAGTTCCGTGGGTATCTCGCCCGTCAGTTGATTGTCCTGGAGACTCAACAACTGAAGCTTTGAAAGGTTACCCAATTCCGAGGGTATCTCGCCTGTCAGTTGATTCCAACCGAGACGCAGACGCTGAAGCTTTGAAAGGCTACCCAGCTCTGGGGGTATCTCTCCCGTCAACTGGTTGCCATAAAGATACAGTTCCTCAAGATTGGACAGATTGCCCAACTCTGGAGGTATAGGGCCTGTCAATTGATTCCTAAAGAGACGCAATTCATAAAGATTGGATAGATTGCCTAACTCTGGAGGTATGGGGCCTGTCAGTTGATTGTCCTCGAGAATCAGCCGCCAAAGATTGGACAACTTGCTCAGTTCTGGGGGTATGGGACCTTTCAGGTCAACATCTCTCAGAAGCAACATTTGAAGTCTAGAGAGATTACCAAACTGCGGCGGAATGACGCCATGACTATGCGATTCATGTTCCGAGAGGACGATAGCAAATACCCTAGACCCGACGCCGATGCCATCCCATTGCCTCATAGGGATATCGGCGGACCAGTTCAGCGGCGAGTCGCCCGCGAACTCGTCCTTTGTGGAGAGCAGGATTTCGCAGTCCTGCAATAGTCCGGGAGTGCTCTCGGGATTGGGGACGGCTACGCTGTTGGAGCAGCCGCTGTCCTGCTCAGGTTCAGGTGTGGGTTCGTCGGCGCAGAAGGGCAAGTACGTGCTGCTGAGATCGCTGTTCTGCACATCGCGCAGCGGGGCGGGTATGCAGCCGGTGAATCCGTTGTTGGTAAGGTACAGCGTGGTCATGTTGGACAGGTCGCCCAGCGCCGAGGGTATCTCGCCGGTCAGTTGGTTGCGCTGGATGTATAGCCCTTGCAGGTTGGACAGATTGCCAAGTTCGGCGGGAATCTCGCCCGTCAGCGCGTTGCGGTGGAGGTATAGGGTCGTGAGGCTTGGGAGGCTGCCGAGTTGAGAGGGGATGACGCCGCTCAGTCCGCGGTTCGCCAGATTGACGCTCGTTACCCTCAACGGGTCGCCGCCTACCGTAACGCCCGTCCAGCCGCTCATAGCAGTGTCCGCGGACCAATTGAGTTCCGCGTTACCCCTGAGAGCGTCCTTCGCGGCGAGCAATGTCTCGCAGTCCTGCACCAGGCGCGGATTGTCGTCGGGATTGGGCACGGCGATGCCGCTTGTGCATGTGTTGG
Organism: Chloroflexota bacterium; assembly: GCA_009840355.1. Taxonomy (NCBI): domain Bacteria; kingdom Bacillati; phylum Chloroflexota; species Chloroflexota bacterium. The sequence continues at coordinate 185 of VXNZ01000008.1, read as the reverse complement.
CAGTCTGGGCGCTTGCGATGGGTGGGGATGCCGTGCCGAGCAGCAGGACGATGACGGCGAGGGCGAGGATGGCGGCGTATCGGACGCCGGGACGGGAGAAGCGTTGATTAGCTAGGAATAATGATTCACGGGGGGGGGGTTAAAAAAAATTTAATGACTGACAATTAAACACAAATGCCGATCCC
>VXNZ01000007.1 GCA_009840355.1 Chloroflexota bacterium | reverse complement strand
GCGCACGATCAGATTGCCCTGCGACACGAAAACGCGGGCGGCGACCCCGCAGACCTACACAAGGCGATGATGGAAGAAGTGCTGTACGGCTGCGATGTGATGCCCTCCGCGATACATATCACGAGTTCCACGCTATCCGGCATGCAGCCTACCATCGGCTACGGGCAATCCCGCCTGTACAACATGCCATACGGCAGGCAATCCGACGGCACCGTCGCCATCGGCTCGCTGGAGCTGCTGCAATCGTCGTCCGTGATGACGCTGTTCAACACCAGCGACCCGGCGCTACGCACAGGAAGCGCAGGCGAAGAAACCGCCGCCAACATCATCGTGGACATCCCCGACGAATCCTTCGACATCGTAATCATGAACCCACCCTTCACACGTAACACGGGACAAGAAGGCAAACATATCGGTGTCGCAAATCGGGCTTTTGCAGCCTTCGATGCTGATGATAAAGAACAGAGAGACATGGGCAAGAGACTGACTTCGCTCAGTAAAGGCACTGCATATCATGGCAATGCAGGGATTGCTTCTGCCTTTGCCGCTCTTGGACATCGTAAGCTTAAGCAAGGCGGCGTACTTGCCCTAGTGCTGCCATTGACGTCGGCCGTGGGTTTGTCTTGGTACAAGTTTCGTCAGATGTTCGCAGAGCATTACGCCGACTTGAGTGTATTCAGCATAGCATCTACCAAAAAGGATGTCTCGTTTTCATCAGATACCGCAATAGCGGAGTGTCTAATTGTCGCAAGAAAGCTGCATACGAATGAGGCTTCGTCGGCAACCGTTGATTTCACATCGCTTGTGCGGCGTCCGACAGGCTTCGTGTACTCAGCTGCCCTAACTAGCGCATACACTAGCACAGACAATGTTCGGCGCATTGAGGATGGCCCATACGGTGGCACATCCTTAACTGTTGGCGATGAAAGAGTTGGTGAGATGCTAACCGCACCTTACGATAGAGATGGTGGGGCATGGTCGGCAGTGCGCCTTTTGGATTCATCGGTCGCTCAGACTACCTACGCACTAGGGAATTCAAGACTTTGGTTGCCGGGAAATCTAACATCTAAAGAACTGCAATGTGTCCCATTAAGCATTGTCGGTCAGATGGGCTTGTATCACATCGATATAAATGGGCCAGCACCACGTGGCCCGTTCGACAAAGATGTTGCAAGTCCAACGGCTACTTACCCCGCTTTGTGGAATCATAACGCAAAGAATGAGAAAAACATAATCTGCGAATCTGACTCCCAATTGCTGGTGAGACAGGGTTTTGAGAAAAAGGCATATGAACAATGGAAGACTGCAAGCCGTTGCCATCTGAACCGAGATTTCACACTTGGCTCACAGCCACTTGCCGTAGCCTTCACCGAGCGGGCGACCATTGGTGGACGCGCCTGGCCGAATGTCATATTCTCCGATGAACGCTACGACTACGCATTCGCCGTATGGGGCAACTGCACTCTAGGCTTGCTATCGTACTGGTGGCACTCCAGCATTCAGCAACCAGGACGGGGGATTATTTCTATTCGCGCAGCCGAAACCCTCCCCATCCTCGACCTGCGAGCGCTCACCGACGCCCAGCTCGCCACAGCGCACGACATCTTCGACGACTTCCGCGAGCGCGACTTGCTGCCGGCGTATCTGGCGGACGCGGACGCGAACCGCGCGCTGCTGGACAGGCGCGTGCTGCGCGATATGCTGGGCTTCGGCGAGGATGTGTATCAGGGCGTGCGTCTGCTTGCGGCGAAGTGGTGCGCGGAGCCGTCGGTGCATGGTGGGAAGGGGCGGCCGGGCGGGGCGGCGTTCGTGGCGTGATTGGGCCGCGCGAAGCTCATTTCGTGGCTAGTGGCGTCAAAACTTAGCCAATCCAGTTACTGGCGATGACGGCAATCAGTATCATTATCAGCAAGCCTATCAGCCAGCGCTGGTTGGCTTCAATCTTGTCAAGCCGCGCCAGTATATCGCGCCGCCATTCCTGTTCGTTCTCGAAACCCTGCTCCAGGGTCGCAATGCGTTCTTCGTTCGTGGTCATATCGCTTCCCACATTTACGACTGCACAGCATGGTAGCACACCATTAACCCAACCTTAACGGAGCGCAGTGTTTCACATTATCCACAATATGTTACAATTCGCCCGTTGGCGTGCGCTTGGGAGTGCTCACACGCCAGTTCAATAAATCCCAATCACGGAGGTCTCCAAACAATGGCATCCAACATCGTCCTATCCACCAAAGAATACAATGTAGTTGGCAAGCGCCCCATCAGGCACGACGGCTACGACAAGGTAACCGGCAAGGCGCTATACGGCGCCGACATGAACCTGCCCGGCATGCTGCACGGCAAAGTGCTGCGCAGCCCGCACGCCCACGCCAACATCCTGTCCATCGACACCAGCAAGGCGGAGGCGCACCCCGAAGTCCTCGCCGTCATCACATCGGCAGACTTCGCGGACGCCCCCGACGAAGCGCGCGTGATTGTTGCCGGTCCCCCCACGAACCTCAAGCACCTCAGCAACAACTGCCTCGCCGGCGAAAAGGCGCTCTACAAAGGACAGGCGATCGCCGCCGTCGCAGCGCAGAGCGCACACGCAGCCGAAGAAGCGCTCGACCTCATCGAAGTTGAGTACGAAGTGCTGGACGCCGTAACGACCGTCGAAGAGGCGATCGCGGACGGCGCGCCGCTGCTCCACGAAAACTACGCGGGCAATGTCGCCAGCCACTCCGAAATGGTACTCGGCGACATAAATGCGGGCTTTGAGGCCGCCGATGTGGTGGTCGAGAAGACCTTCCGCACCAAGACCGTCCACCAGGGCTACATCGAGCCGCACACCGCGACCGCGTGGTGGCAGGCGGACGGCAGGGTTACGGTGTGGTGCAGCTCGCAGGGGCACTTCCAGATTCGCGACCGCACATCCGCCGTGCTGGGCATCCCGCACTCGCGCATCAAGGTCGTGCCGATGGAGATTGGCGGCGGTTTCGGCGGCAAGACCACGATATATCTCGAACCTGTCGCGGCGGCGCTGTCTCGCAAGAGCGGCCATCCGGTCAAGGTTACGATGAGCCGCGCGGATGTGCTCGAAGGCTCCGGTCCCACTTCCGGCAGCCTGATGTGGGTGAAAATTGGCGCGACCAACGACGGCAAGCTGACCGCTGTGCAGGCAGACCTGAAGTACGAGGCGGGCGCGTATCCCGGCTCGCCGGTCGGCGCGGCAATGAACTGCATCTACTCGCCGTACGATGTGGAAAACCTACGGCTCGACGGCTACGATGTGGTGAACAACAAGCCGAAGACAACGGCATATCGCGCGCCCGGCGCGCCCGGCGCAGCGTTCGCCGCAGAGCAAGTCATCGACGACATCTGCCGCGAACTCGGCATCGACCCGCTGGACTTCCGCATCATGAACGGCGCGAAGGAAGGCACGCGGCGCAGCTACGGCGTGGTCAACCCGGTCATCGGCTGCGTTGAGACGAACGAAGCGGCAAAGAACCACGAGCACTATCAGACACCGCTCGAAGGCGCGAATCGCGGACGCGGCGTTGCGACCGGATTCTGGATGAACGGCGCTGGCGCGGCGTGCGCAACCGCGAATGTGAACTACGACGGCACGGTGAACCTGACCATCGGCTCGGTGGACATCGGCGGCACTCGACCCGCGGCGGCGCAGCAGTTCGCCGAGGTGCTGGGCATCCCCGTCGAGCATGTCAACCCGCAAGTCGGCGACACAGAGACCATCGGCTACACTTCGATGACCGGTGGCAGCGGCGCGGCGTTCAAGACCGGCTGGGCAAGCTTCGAGGCGGCGCAGGATGTCAAGCGCCAGATGATCGAGCGCGCAGCGCTGATGTGGGAGACCGATGTTGACCAGATTGGCTTCGCGGACGGCACATTCCGGCACAAGTCCGACCCGGAGCTCAGCATCGACTTCAAGACGATGGCAGAGCGCCTCACCGAAACCGGCGGACCCGTAGTCGGCCGCGCGAACCTCGACCCGGCGGGACCGGGCAGCGCGTTCGCCACGCACATCGTGGACGTCGAAGTCGATCCGGAGACCGGCAAGGTTGAGATTCTGCGTTACACGGCAGTGCAGGACGCTGGCAAGGCGGTGCACCCAAGCTACGTCGAAGGGCAAATACAGGGCGGCGTCGTGCAGGGCATCGGCTGGGCGCTGAACGAAGAGTATTACATGAACGACAATGGGCAGATGGACAACTCCAGCCTGCTGGACTACCGCATGCCGACCGCGCTCGACCTGCCGATGATCGACACGGTAATCGTCGAAGTGGCGAATCCGTCGCATCCTTACGGCGTGCGCGGTGTCGGCGAGGTGTCAATCGTGCCGCCAATGGCAGCCATAGCCAACGCCATCTACGACGCGGTGGGCGTCCGCATGGACGAACTGCCAATGAACCCGCCGTCCGTAACAATGGCAATGCAAAGCAGCAACGGCAGCTAGCCTTATAGATGAGACGATTTCGGATTCCGCACTGCGTTCGGAATGATAAGAACAGCGCGGAATGACAACATTAGGAAATGGGGGGGACGGTTTCATATCATCCCCCCTTGACGCTGGCACTTGACACGGGAAGGACAGGATAAGAGGACGAATATCCTCCCCATCCAAAACAGTGCAGTCCAAAACAGTGCAGGAGAATTAGCTTGTTCGATCACATTGTCGTACCGCTGGACGGCTCGAAGCTGTCGGAAGCCGCGCTCGCTTATGTAGCTCCGCTCGCACGCAGTCTCGGCTCCAAGGTCGTGTTGCTGCATGCCTACGACAACCCGTATGTTGACCTGCTGAGCGCGCACCCGGGAGCGAGAGAAATCGCACCTGACCAGAATGCCGTGGCTGCCGCGTCCGACTACCTCAACGGTACCCGCGATAGGCTGCAATCCGACGGTGTGCAATGCGATATCCGCATAATGCGGGGCGCGCCCGCCGCTGTCATACTCAAGTACATCGAAGAGCGCCGGCCGGACCTCATCGCCATGAGCACGCACGGACGCTCCGGACTGCGACGCATGCTCGTCGGTAGCGTCACCACGACTATCCTGCCGCGCGCCGAAACTCCCGTCCTGATAGTACACCCGGCCGAAGGCGAAGAACATCCCGAAACCTCGTTCGAGAGCCTCGTCGTCCCTCTCGACATGTCATACCGCTCGGAACACATCCTGCCGGTTGCCGCGGAACTCGCGGACGCGCTAAACCTAGATACCACGCTCGTAACCTGCGTCCCCTCGCAGTCGCAGCTGTACATTGGATCCGGGCACGAAGTTTACCCATACCCCGACGACCTGATGGAGCAGGCGCAGGAGTCCGCGGAAGAATACCTGCAAAGTTCCACCGACGCCGCTGCGCGAGGACGGCAACGGAATGTGCGATGGGAATGCTTGGACGGCGGCCCCGCCGGAGCGATAGTCGAATACGCCGAATCGCAGCCCAACAGCCTCATAGCCATGTGCACGCAGGGGCGCACCGGCCTCGGTCGTTGGGTGCTAGGCAGCGTGACCGACGCCGTCATCCGCTCCGGCAACACACCTGTGCTGGTCGTGCCTCAGCCGCCTGATGCGCCAAGCGGCGAACCCGCGCTCACCGTATAACGCGCGCAAAAACGGGGCAGCCTTTCGGCTGCCCCTACTCCATCTATGTCATCCTCCCGCAAGTAAGCGCGTTAGACCGCCCCGTACTCGGCAAGGCTCGGCAGCCTACCCGACATACGCATCCTGTCGAGCGCCTGCCGTTCCAACTGCCGCACGCGCTCCCGCGTAACGCCGAGCTCCTGCCCAACCTCTTCGAGCGTGCGAGGGCGGTCGTCGAAGAAGCCGAAGCGCAGCGTCAGCACCAGACGCAGGCGAGGCGGCAAGTCCTGCATCGCCTCCACGACATTCTGCCGCGTAACCATTCGGATCGCCATCTCGTCGGTCGCCCAGCCGCCGGTGTCCTGGATGAAGTCCTCTAGCGTGGACTCTTCCTCGCCGACGGGTGTTTCCAGCGATACCGTGTGCTGCCTCTGCTGCAACAGCACTTCCACATTGTCCAGCGACCATCCGAGCTCGTCAGCAATTTCAGCAGGCGACGCGTCGCGGTCTAGCCTGCGAAGCAGTTCCCGCTCGGCAGTGCCAAGCTGCTGCAGACGCTCAACGACGTGCACCGGCAGCCGAATCGTGCGCCCCTGATCTGCCAGCGCGCGCGTTACCGCTTGGCGCACCCACCAGGTCGCGTATGTGCTGAACTTGAAGCCCTTGTGCGAGTCGAACTTCTCGACGGCGCGCATCAAGCCAAGATTGCCCTCCTGCACGAGGTCGAGCATCGGCAGCCCGCGGTTCTGGTACTTACGCGCAATGCTGACCACCAGCCGCAGGTTGGAGTTCGTCAGGTCTTCACCCGCGTCCCTGCCGACATTCTCGATAGTCTTCCACCAGTCTTCGACATCGCGGATAATGTCTTCCGCAAGTTCGCCGTCCGGCTCAGAGTCCAGCATGGCAATCACATCGAGCGGCAGCAGCCACCGCAGCTTGGAAATCGCTGCGACATGCGACACGGCGTCGTTGTCCTTGACATCGAGCGCCTGCGCCATCTGAGTCTTCGTGTCAGCGTTCATCGGCAGGTCGAGCGCATCTCGGATTTCGTCGATTGCGAGCGCATCGCTGATGGTGGTGTTCGTGGGCAGCTCGAAGCCGAGAACCCCGGCGAACTTCAGCAGCGTCGGTCGGCGCTCTCGCAGTGCCATGTAGATGTCGAATACGAGATCTGTCGTTGACGGCAGGGAGCCGTACTCATCGTTGAAGGCTTCGCGGCGCTGCTTCAGCTCCATCCGGCGCTCAACGGCGAGTCCGAGCCGTACCTCGTCCGACTTGTCGAGCAGCGGGTGCTGCCCGATCGCGGTCAGGTATTCGCGGATCGTGTCCGTAGTGTCCCCGGAAACCTCGCGGGGTTGTCGGTTCTTAGTCTTCTGTGCGGTATTCGTAACCATAATTTCGGCACCTCCAAAGCCTGCACGCGGCATATCCGCGCGGCTTTCCATGGTTGCCCTTAGTGCGCTCGTCGCATCCTTCCGGCTGCCGCAATAGCGCAGTGCATCGCCCTTCTATTCGCGTCTTTCTGTCTATCCATTTACCATAAGGTTAAGTTTATATCACAAAACCATCAATAAGGTAAAGTTGAACATAGCCTAGGCTGCAACCGGCGCAACACTCAAGGCATTTCTCGCACCTCCACACATCCCCTCTATGAATAAAACGCAAGATGAACCTATAGGTTAGCATCTTGGTGCAATACCGTATAGGCATATTTCATAACAATCTTCATTCATTTTTAGAATAATACAGGGGAAAACCTCCCTTTACGCCACCTATCCCGGTCAGATTCTTCCCATCACGCCATCACGGTTGACAAACACCAAGCTCGGACTTATATTCTGGAATAATTCAAACTATCTCGCCTCGTAATGATTTGCGTGAACTACGGAAGGTGTCGATGAATTAGCCATTTAATAGCCGAGCCCCGGAGGAGGAGCCGAATGCAAAGAAGCTTCAAGATTCTATTACCAGTTCTGGCAATCATCGCGTTATTGATGGCAATGACCGCCTGCTCAAGCGCGGACGAACCTGCGCCCGCAGCGCCCGCAGCCCAGCAAGCGGCCCCCGCGGCTCCAACAGCGGCTCCCGTGGCTAAGCAGGCAGCAGGCGCAGGCACCACCGGACAGCAGCCGGCTCTTCCCGCAGCCGCGACACCTGTGCCCGCAGCGGCAGTGGAACTCACTTATCTCATGGCGCCCGAAGGTAGCCCACAGCGCGGTGGCTGGCTCGAGTACGGCTTCGCCGCCAACCCACCACACCTTGACTTGCACCAGTCCGGCACGACCAACAACTGCACTCCGCAGTGCCCTCTGTTCGACCTTCTGGTCATGAACGACCCTACCGACCCTGACAGGGGCATTATCGCACAAGGCCTCGCAACTTCCTGGGAAGTCTCGTCAGACGGCAAGACATTCACATTCCCTCTGCGCGAGGGCGTCAAGTTCCATGATGGAGCGGACATGACCTCCGCTGACGTGAAGGCGACCTTCGACCGCATCATATTCCCGCCCGACCATGTATCCAGCCGAAGGCAGGCGTTGTTCTCCGCCGTCGCTTCTGACGGCGTACAAGCGCCCGACGACTATACATTCAGGATAGTGCTTGAAAAAGCCCGCGCCGCTGACTTCATACTCAACGCTTTCGCCACAGGCTTCAATGTAATCGTCCGCAAGCAAACACTCGAAGACAATAACTATGACCTGCGTACCATTCCCAACTACCCCGGCACAGGCCCCTACAGGTACAAGGAACACAGAGACGCCGAGTACTGGAAGATTGAAGCGAACCCCGACTACTGGAATCCTAACCTTCCTTATATGGACGGCATAAATGTCTATCACCTGCCGGACGCGCAGACCAGGATAGCGGCGTTCCTGGCAAAGCAATCCGACTACGCCCGCATCCTCGATCCTCAGTCATACCACGAATGGTTGGCGGAGACGCCCGAAGGCATGAAGCTGCATCGCTACGCGCAAACCACCGTCCAGGGCATCTGGATGAAGCAGGACACCGGAGGCCCACTAAGCGACGTCAGAGTACGCAGGGCTATCAACCTGATTATTGACCGCGACGCCATGGAAGACAGCGTTTTCAAGACCGTGTCCCTCAACGGATTCGGCTGCGGCTATGTGTTCAGGTGGAGTCCTTGGGCTTCATCCTATGAAGACCTACGAGAGCGCCCAACCTGTGTACCCACAGCCGATAAGGGTCCCTATCTTGCAGAAGCCAAGGCATTGCTTGAAGAAGCGGGCTATGGCGACGGCCTAGACCTAAGTATCACCTATTCCGTTGAAGGACACTATGCCGTTTGGGGACCGCTGATTGCTCAGCTCCTCAGCGAACAGGGAATCAACGTCGAGCAGAAGCCGCGTGAGGGTCCAGTCGCAATTCAAAGCATACAAGACGGCAACTTCGACCTCGCCGTTTCGTACGCTGTCTTCCCCTTCGGGGACCCGTCATCTTACATGAGAGCATGGTATGGATGCGGTTCGACCGAGAACTACGGCGGCTTCTGCAGCGAAGAAGTGGACGCCCTTCTCGACAAGATTGATAACGAACTGGACCCCTCTAAGCGCAAAGAGTATGTCGGCGAGCTGGACCTGCTGCTGGAAGAGCAGGTGCCCTTCGCCACCGCCGCATGGGAAGAGTTCGCCGACGCGTATTGGGAGTATGTGAAAGGTCAAACCGGCGAGTACAGCGTTGGCATCTACAACGCCGAGCGCCGCGGAACCTGGTGGCTAGACCAGACCAGCCCGCACTTCCCGCGCTAAGTAGCGCTTCCATCTAGGTGTCATCTAGGCACTTTGAACAACAACACGCTTGTCCTGAACATGTCAAAGGACAAAAGCACAACCCAATGTCCCCTCCCCCAAAGGGGGAGGGTCAGGGTGGGGGCTAAGTCCTACCCATACTGTCCATTCTGTTAGTTCCCGGAGGATTAGACAATCGGAACTTATCTCTTAAGAAGGCTTCTCTACGCTATCCCCACTCTGCTGGCGATAACCGTGGTCATATTCGTCGTGCTGCGTATCATACCGGGCGACATATTGATTGCCTTCTACGGCACTAACGAAGTGTCCCGCATTACTCCGCAGCAGCGCGAGGCGCTCATGGAAGCCCTGGGACTGGACAAACCTCTCTACATCCAATACTTGAACTGGCTGAAGGACCTCGCCACGCTTGAGCTTGGTAAGTCGTTCTTCCGCACAGACACGGTCGCTGATGTGTTGAAGCGGCGCGCTCCGCTTTCACTGGAACTCGCTATCGGCTCAACCATATTATCGTGGATAATCGGCTTCCCAGTCGGACTTATCGGCGCACTCAAACGCAACTCTATCGCCGACTATGTAACCCGCGTCGGAACAATCCTGTTCCTTGCGATACCCGGCTTCTGGCTGGGTCTGCTGCTGGTGATATTCCTTGCCGTGCAATTCGGTTACGCGTCGCCGATTGCCTCGGCGCAATTATGGGAAGACCCGAAGACGAACCTGCAAATAGTGTGGGCGCCCATCCTAATGATGGGCATCGGCGGCGCGACATACATCGCCCGTATGACGCGCTCCTCCCTGCTCGAAGTCATCGGGCAGGACTACATCCGCACCGCCCGCGCAAAGGGGTTGATGGAGCGCGTCACCATGATGCGCCACGCCGTCAAGAACGCAATCTTGCCCGTGCTCACCATATCCGGCATCATCCTCGGCTTCCTTCTCGGAGGCTCCGTGGCAATGGAGAAAGTCTTCAACGTCAGAGGACTTGGTGAAATCCTGATTCGCGCCATCGCCGAACGCGACGTCGTGATGATTCAAAACCTTGTACTGCTCTACGGCATTATCTTCACCCTCACGAACCTCTTCGTGGACATCATGTACGGCTGGCTAGACCCTCGAATTCGCTACTCATAACCTTAATAGCCCCAGCCCCTTCCGTTCACATCACGCCAATCAAACAAGAAAACTTGAATGCAGACAACCCCCAACGCAACAACTCTGACAGAACAAACTCAGCGCTCACGAGGCGAGGTCCTGTGGCGAGCGTTGCGTCGCTTCGTCTCGCAGAATCCGCTCGGCGCCGCTGGTGCCCTTGTCCTCATTCTGATGATTCTAATGGCGATAGCCGCGCCCCTAATAACCCCCTGGCCGGAGCATAAAGGGGACTTCACCCACATGTCCGGCGAACCCAATGCCGACCACTTCTTCGGCACTGACCAGCAGGGACGAGACATCTTCAGCCGCATAATCTTCGGCACGCGCACAACGCTCACGGTCGCCATTGTAGCCGTCCTGTTCGGCACAACCGGCGGCGCGTTAATCGGCGTAGTGAGCGCCTATGCCGGCGGCAAGGTTGACCTGATACTACAACGCTTCCTGGAGATACTTCAGGCATTTCCCGATGTCATTCTCGCCCTGCTTCTTCTTTCCGCGCTCGACCCTAGCCTATGGACGGTGGTTCTGGCAATATCGGTAACTCGCCTACCATTCGGCGGCAGGGTCATCCGCTCCGTCGCCCTGCAAATTCGAGAGATGGAGTATGTAACATCCGCACGCGCTATCGGCGCGAAAGACTTCCGCATCATGTTTCGCCATGTCGCGCCCCAGTGCGTCGCGCCATATCTCATTCTCGCCACGGCGCACCTCGGCGTGGCAATCCTAATCGAGTCCGGCCTGGGCTTCTTAGGCGCAGGCGTTCCGCCGCCCACCGCGACTTGGGGCAACATGCTCGCCTTCGCCAATTTCTCCTCGTTCAAGCCCCTATGGTGGATGGCATTCTATCCCGGCCTCGCCATCACCGTCACCGTGCTCGCCTTCAATCTCTTCGGCGACTCCCTTCGCGACGTCCTTGACCCACGCCTCCGCAACAGATAGTCTATCCCCCTATCCTACCCATCCTGTTCATCGATGTTAGTCAAGGAGCGTCTAATGAGATTCGGCATGTTCGACATACTACGCTGGCACGAAGATTGGAGCGCCGAGAGCGCGTTTGACGCCTCGCTCGAGCAGATTGTGCTTGCGGACAAACTCGGCATCCAGGACATCTGGCTGGGCGAGCACCACTTCTCGCGGCACGGCATACTTTCGGGCATATTCTCGTTCTTGGGCGCGGTCGCGGCAAAGACGGAAAACGCCCGGCTCGGTACCGCCATCATCGTGCTGCCGTTCCACAACCCCGTTCTAGTCGCCGAAGAAGCCGCGATTATCGATATCATCTCCAACGGCCGCTTCAATCTAGGCGTCGGCGCCGGATACCAAGCGCAGGAATTCCACGGGCTGGGCGTGGACATCGCCCATTCCCGCGAGATGTTCAACGAGTACCTGGATGTGATACAGCAATGCTGGGCGGACGAAGGCACGACCACCTTCAAAGGCGAGTTCGTGGACTTCCAAGACATCTGGGTCATCCCCAAGCCGGTGCAGAAGCCGGGCCCGCCCATCTACATCGCCGTCAGCACCAGCCCCGAAAGCGTGGACAACGCGGCGAAGCGCGGCTTGCCCATCATCGTGGGCGGACCGACGACCACGCTCGGACAGACCCCGCAGGTCGTCAATCTGTGGCACGAGCGCATGGAACACTACGGCAATCCGCACGAGCACATCGACCTGCCCGTAAGCACGAACATCTACGTCGCGCCCACGATGGAAGAGGCGGAGGGCGACATTCGCGGTTTGGAAGACAGCATCAACGCCGAGTTCTACCGCGTGGGCAACCCTGCCGACAAAAACGGTAACATCCCCGACAACTACAAGCACTGGGTTCACCGCGACCGCGACAGGCTCGAAGCCGGTCGGCGCGCCCGCGAAGAGGGCATCCTGCCTCTCATCGGCACACCGGAGGTCGTCTGCGAGCGCATCGAAGTCCTCCGATCCAAAGGCATCAACCGCATATTCGGCAAATTCGGCGCAGCCGGCCTCGACCTCGACAAATCCCTCCGCTGCATCGAGATGTTCGCGTCCGAAGTCATGCCGGAGTTCGCTGAGGATGTGGCGGCAGTCGCAGACTAGCAAGCATTGACACTTATGATATAGTGGCTCTGAGTAAGGGCAAGGGCGCAGTCGAATGTCCGGTTGGACCAATCTAGCGTGCGGGGCGTTCTCCAGTATGGGGAACGCCCTTTTTTGCCCCTTCTATGACCACGCGCACAAGCAAGTTTCCGAGTTATCCTTCTGATTAGCTAGGCGCATATAACAGCAAGAAAGAGGCTATGTATGAGCAAAAAGGTTCACAGACTGATAGGCATCGCCCTATTCACACTCGCGCTCGTCGCATCGGCAGCATGCACCGCAATAACGGATACAAGCTCGGGCCCAACGGAAATCGGCGCTACCGCGACGGCGATTCTATCCGGTCCAGATGGCGAGGCGATGGGCACAGTGTCGTTCACACAAACGCCGCACGGCGTGCTAGTGTCCGCAGATGTCAGCGGACTGGAACCTGGCGGACACGGGTTCCACATCCACGAGTTCGGTAGCTGCTCGCCCGACTTCAGCGCTGCCGGCGATCACTTCAATCCGGGCGACAGGACGCACGGCTACTACCCTGAATCAGGCTTCCACGCCGGCGACATGCCGAACATATACGCCGGCGCGGGCGGCAACGCACGCGCCGACCACCTAGTCCCCGCCATCAGTCTCGGCAGCGGCGACACATCCATCCTCGACACGGACGGCTCCGCCATCATCGTCCACGAAAAGCCGGACACCTACGGCATAGACGCCGGCGCCGGCGGCCGTGTGGCATGCGGAGTGATACAGAGATAGCAATCTCCCACCAGCATCGACAGTAAGTCTGTGAATGTCCCAAAATCAGCGCCAAATCGGTTTATGGCATGGCTGATATGCAGAGCGCGCGCCGACACAGAAGCAGGCATCGAAGAATCGATTCCGCGACGCATATCCATAAGTCGCTCGCGTATCGAGTAAAGCGCGTCTCAATATGGCAAGAGCATTTAGGAGTATGACCATGTTTGACACCATTAAAAGAAGTTTTCAGCTCTTCAAGCTTTGCCTCCGAGTTCTCGCGGCAGACAAGGAACTCGTACTCTTCCCTGTATTTTCTTCCATCGGCGTAATCGTAGTAATTCTGACATTTATGGGCGTCGGAATTGGCATCGGCGCAGTCGATCGCATCGGCGCGGGCGCTCTTGGCTTCGGAGACATCATCATCGCCATTGCGTTCTATATCTTGGCGTACTTCGTCATTATCTTTTTCAATAGCGCGCTCGTGTTTGCGGCGCATGAGCGGCTGACCGGGGGCGATCCCACCATCCGTTCAGGTTTGCGCGGAGCGTCAAATCGCATCATCTCGATATTCCTCTGGGCTGTGGTAGCAGGAACAGTCGGGTTAATTCTGAACATACTGGCTGGGCAGGCGCGCGAGCGGGGCGGCGTATTGGGCATCGTCTCCCAAATCGTCGTCGCGCTGTTGGGCGCGGCATGGACGCTGCTCACGTTCTTCGTAGTTCCGCTGATAGTCATCGAGCGCAGGAAATTTGGCGATGCGTTCAAGGGATCGCTTTCGATGATACGCAGCACCTGGGGTGACCAAGTAGTCGCCAACTTCGGACTAGGCATTGTGGCGTTCATAGCCTTCCTGGTCGCCGTTGGCATAGGGGTGCTGCTGTTCTTCATTCTATCGCCTTTGGGCTCTGCAGGGGCGATTCTAGCGATTATCATAGGAGCAGCGCTGGTAATCGCAGTTGCGCTATTGTTCTCCACGCTGGAAGGCATATACAAAGCCGCGCTGTACAACTACGCCGTCAGCGGCGATGTGCCGAGCAGCTTCATCTTCGAGGATGCGCCGATACGGGACGCATTTCGCGCTCGGTAACGGGCGATGCGCGCATAACCGCTAAGGCAAACTTTTTCTGAAAGAAGCAGGCAGTTCCTACTGCCGCGCGACGAACAAAAAGCGCAGAAAAGCATTGACACCGGAGCAGGCGTTGGCGCGAATAGAGCAGTAGCCATCCCCATCCCTTTCATTGTAGCCTGCTAAACACGCAGCTCCTTCCCTGCACCCCAAGACTAGCGAATCTCTCGCCCTGAGGCGGCGTCCAGTTAGAAATATCTCCTTAATAACACAAAACAAAACGCCCGCCATACAACATGGCGGGCATTCTTGTTTTCTGGTTGCGGGGGCAGGACTCGAACCTGCGACCTTTGGGTTATGAGCCCAACGAGCTGCCGCTGCTCCACCCCGCGCCAATCTTGGGTATTAGTTTTCAGTAGTCAGCTATCAGATTGACGACTCTACGAGTAACACCGTTACCGAAAACCGTCAACCGATTACTGACAACTACCTATTTCTGAATCCTGTCTTGATTTCTAGACCCTTGGTAAATGACCCTTAATGTGGGTCAAGTCCTCGGTTTATTAGTACCGCTCAGCTGAAATGGTTACCCACCTTACACCTGCAGCCTATCAACCCGGTAGTCTACCGGGAACCTTACTCCCTACTTAAAGGGAAGGGAGATCTAATCTTGGAGTTGGCTTCGCGCTTAGATGCTTTCAGCGCTTATCGCATCCAGACTTGGCTACCCGGCGATGCTCATGGCGGAACAACCGGTACACCAGAGGTCTGTCCTTCCCGGTCCTCTCGTACTAGGGAAAGCTCTCCTCAAATCTCCTACGCCCACGACGGATAGAGACCGAACTGTCTCACGACGTTCTGAACCCAGCTCGCG